>JBKJJB010000411.1:0-2828 GCA_046598235.1 Chitinophagales bacterium | reverse complement strand
GCAGGTTACATTTTTCCTCTTCCAAATACAAGACATCCGCTTTGGGTAAACTTCAACTATCCACTTCTTTGGGATGTATTTGCGATTTCAACTTACTTCTCTGTTTCACTATTGTTTTGGTATTCTGGTCTTATGCCTGATTTCGGAACAGTGCGTGACCGCGCAAAAGGAAAGTGGAGAAAATATATTTATAACCTTCTTTCTTTCGGATGGATGGGAAGTGCAAAGCAATGGCAGCGTTTCGAGTCGCTTTCATTAGTGCTCGCAGGTCTTTCTACACCGCTGGTACTTTCGGTTCACACCATAGTAAGTTTTGACTTCGCCACTTCAGTTATTCCCGGATGGCATACAACTATTTTCCCTCCATACTTTGTGGCGGGTGCTATCTTCTCGGGATTTGCAATGGTGGAAACATTGATGCTTATCAGTAGGAAGATGTTTAATTTGGAAGACTACATCACGATTGCGCACATCGAATCTATGAACAAGATTATTGTTCTTACCGGTTCTATAGTTGGAATCGCTTATTTGACAGAGTTGTTTATCGCATGGTATTCAGGATTTTTGTATGAGCAGTTCGCTTTCTACAATCGTATCCTCGGAAAATACCTTTGGGCTTATGCTTTAATGATGAGTTGCAATGTGCTTTCTCCTCAATTGTATTGGTTTAAATCAATGCGCAGGAATCTATATGTTACATTTATTCTTTCCATCTTCGTAAATATTGGAATGTGGTTTGAGCGTTTTGTAATCATCGTAACATCTTTGGCTGATGATTATCTTCCATCAAGTTGGGCATATTTCTCACCAACTTGGGTTGATTGGGGAATTTACTTAGGCTCTATGTCTGTGTTCCTTTTCCTTTTCCTACTCTTCTCTCGATTCTTCCCGACTATTGCTATTGCCGAAGTAAAGGCGATTTTCAGAATTTCTTCTGAAGCAGCAAAAGCAGAAAGAGCGAAGAAAGAAGGTGCAGCACATGGCGGCTTTGTGGGTTTAACTACAGTTGGTCCATTAGACAAAGATTCAAAAGGATAGAAAGGAGTTAATAGAAAAAGTAGTTAATCGTTAATACATAAAAGAATAGTTGATAGAAAATGGAGATAAGAGAAAAGGATTTTACCATTAACTATTAACCAATAACCAATAACTTTTAAAAAATGAGTTCAAACAAATTTGTAGTAGCACTTTGGGGACATGAAGAAGTTTATCTTCATGCCATAGAACATATCCGCGCCAAAGGAATTGAAATATACGATAGCTTAACTCCGTTTCCTGTTCACGGATTGGAAGATGCTCTCGGCTATAAAGAAAGCAGATTACACACTGCCGGCTTTTTCTTCGGTGCAACAGGAACTATCTTAGCACTTACTTTCATGACTTGGGTAATGACCACAAACTACCCGATTAACTACGGTGGCAAACCAAATTTTTCGCTTCCATCTTTTATTCCAATCACATTCGAGTTAACCGTATTGTTTTCTGCATGGGGAATGACACTTACTTATTTAGTGAGAAACAGATTATGGCCAGGAAGAGTACCAAGAATTTACGACAAGAGAACAACAGACGACCGTTTTGCTTTAGTATTTGATGCGGAAAAACTTTCTGAAAGCGAGCTAAACTCAATTCGTGAAGTTTGTAAGAAAGAAGGAGCATTAGAAATTAAGGACAAAGTATTTGCCGAAAACGAAGGATTATAAAAAAGGAAATTGTAATTCAGAAAATGAAAAAACAGATTATAAAGTTAATACCGATGGTTGCAGCAGTAATGTTGCTTGTTTCATGCGACCGCGCAGGTAAAGATCATACAGGCAGAATTTATATGCCTGATATGACTTATTCAAATGCGTATGAGACTTACTCAACAAGCGAAATAACTACGCCCGAAGGAAATAATATGTCGGCTCGTAAACCGGTAGAAGGAACAATTCCTTACGGATATATTCCTGATGATTCCACTATTAAAACTAACAGTGGTAAGTTGATGAGTTATATGATTAAAAATCATTTCTCTTATGATGTTGCTCAACAAGATGCTGAACGCGTTCGTGCGGGAAATGAAATTTCTAACCCTCTTGAAAGCTCTGCAGAGAATTTGGCTGAAGGGAAAAGATTGTATGACATAAATTGCTCGCCTTGTCATGGTGAAAAAGGTGAAGGCAACGGACAATTGATAGAATTACCGGGCGGTGGAGATGGACCATTCACTTCGCGTCCCCAACCTTACAAGGCACTATTGCCTACCTTAAAGGATGGTGCAATATTTTATTCTGTGAGTTATGGTAAAAACATGATGGGTGGATATGGCTTCCAACTTTCAGTAAATGAAAGATGGCAGATAATTCATTACATCAAAAAATTAGGTGGAGTAGGAGAAGCTACAGTTTCGGCAGATACTACAGCAAAAAAATAAGTTAGAATAAACGCAATTGAAAATCTAAAGAGATGGCAGATAATTTTGTATTTACCGATAAGTTAAAGAAAAACTTATTCATCATGATGGCAACTGGTTTGCTCGGATTGGTGTGGGTGTTTTTTCTTCATCCTGAAAATCATCATGCACGGTTATGGACGAATGTGCTGATTAATACGTACTACTTTACCGGTATAGGTTTATTCGGAATGTTTGTTGTTGCTGCTACGCAATTAGCTTATGGTGGTTGGCAGACTTTGATGAAAAGAATTTTTCTTTCCATGTCGGCTTGGGTGAGAATAAGCGGTGTATTGTTGTTTCTAATTGTATTGCTTGGATTTTTAGGTGTTCACACTTTGTATGACCATGCAAAAGAAATCAGTCAGCTAAAAGAAGTTTCTGAAATTTATAC
>JBKJJB010000365.1:0-4174 GCA_046598235.1 Chitinophagales bacterium | reverse complement strand
TTAATGAATAAAAATTTCGGTACAGTGGAACAAAGACAAATTGAAAATAATAAAGAAGCCGGAAGTTTATATTTCCTACTTTCGAAACATCATGCACACTATAAAACAAAAATCATTCCTACTGATTTTGCTTCTGTTAGTTTCTGTGGTTGCGGTAAAAACTCAGAATCCACAACTTACTATTACACACAACAGTTTAACCCGCACTTATCTTTTGCATCTGCCCCCTGCTTTTAATTCGGCTGACACGTTGCCTCTTGTATTTTGTCTTCATGGCTTAAATCAAACAGCCGGTCGTATTGCACAGGTATCGGGTTTTGATACCATTGCTGACCGCGAACGTTTTATTGTTGTGTATCCTTTCGGAAAAGATACTATCTGGAACACATTTTCCAATCCTTATCATTCAGGGGTTGATGATGCAGGATTTATTTCGGCACTGATTGATACACTTGAACGCGATTATCATATAAATCTCAACCGCGTTTATTCTACCGGTATGAGCAACGGAGGTTTTATGAGTTACAAATTAGCGTGTGAACTGAGTGAACGCATTGCTGCCATTGCTCCGCTTGCAGGAGCCTTTACAGATAGTATGCGTTATTACTGTCATCCATCGCGCGCTATGCCTGTGCTGCATATTCATGGCGCTTCGGATTTTGTGGTGGGTTATAACGGAGGCTTTGTAAATATTTCGGTGGCCAATACGCTCGACTACTGGAAACAATATAATAACTGTCCGCTGACCGAAGTGGTAACTCAACTGCCCGACATTATTACCACCGATAACTGCACGGTTACCAAATATGAATGGCTGCCCTGCAATAATCAAAGCGAAGTGATTCACTATAAAGTGAACGGAGGCGGTCATACCTGGCCCGGCTCATCGGTAACTTTTGGAGGTTTGGGCGGCAACACTAATTACGATATAGATGCCAGCGAAATTATTTGGGAGTTTTTTAACCGCTTTACTTTGCAGGGTAGAAATACAACAGGAATACGAGAAGTGGGAAACGTAGGTGTAGAAATTTATCCGAATCCTGCACAAAGCGAAATACAGTTTTCGCTTGCTAATGCTGCTAACCATATTGAACACATTATAATAACGGATGTTTCCGGAAGAAACGTACTTACGCAAGCAGCAACTGAAAATTCTTTTTTGTTTACGCTCAACACATCTTCGTTAACCAACGGAATTTATTTTGCTACTGTTTATTGCGGCAAGCAAAGTTTTAGCAGAAGGTTTGTGGTGAGTAAGTAAGTTTCTCTTCATCTTCCTTCAAGCGCAGGTCGCTTCATTTCTTTATCGCTTACTGAGCAATATCCTTCGATAGTTTACTCCTTCATTTCGAAAAGTCTAACCATTTCTCCTTTCTGCAATTCGTATTATCCTTAACCGAATTAGGGTAATCATAGTTGGTAAACGTGTTGGTGTGAACCCAATTAGGGTAATCATAGTTAGTAAACGTGTTGGAGCGAACCGAATTAGGGTAATCATAGTTAGTAAACGTATTGTCGTTAACCCAATTAGGGTAATCATAGTTGGTAAACGTGTTAGCGTTAACCGAATTAGGATAATCATAGTTAGTAATCGTGTTGGAGCGAACCGAATTGGGGTAATTATAGTTGGTAAACGTGTTGGCGTGAACACAACAAGGGTAATTATAGTTGGTAAACGTGTTGGAGCGTTCTGGAAAGGTGTTTAGGTAACCACAAAAGCAATGGTCTGCGACCAGACGAGTTCTTCCTTTGTTCTACGGGATATTATTCCTTTACGGAAAAACAGTTTTGTGCCGGGCGCAACATCAGTCTGCCAGGTGGTTCTGCTTTTGTGTGTCACTTTAATTCGTGTAAAGGTTCGCTTGTTGCTGCTTACTTCCCAAATGTAGCGGGCGTTGTCGCGCTTATGCTTTGCCTTTGAAATAAGATGCACCAGCCCTTCGTGCTTTTCATCTTTTCTTACTTCGGTATCGGGTATGGTAAGCACTCTTGGCTTGCGCACTTTAATGCCACAACTTTGTGCAATTGCAACTGCTTCGGTTATATCGGCTGCTTCATCCATTGCCTGCTGCACTATTCTTACAAGATGGCGCACCTTCCTTATCACGTCCGAAAGAACAATATCGCGCACTGCGCGGGAACCTTGTTTTCGCTTGGCAACAATTGCCTGTTTAACTGCAAGTTGCGCCAAATTATTTTCGAGCGCAGTAATGTAAGCGGGAGCAATTGTTACATATTTAGTTGCCCGCGCTTTGGTAAGTGCTGTTTTTAATGCAGCCCCATCTGCCATAAACTGAGGTATGCTTTTCGAAATAGCGAAAACAGCTTGTATTCTTCTGCGCTTGGGCATTCTATTCTAATCTTATAATTACTCCGGTTAATTTAATGAGCATAATAAAAATAATGCTTTACTTAAAAACAGAAAAGCTTTATTGACTTTTTGAAACGCTGCTGAATACCTTGTATGTTTTGAAACATGAATGGTTTTGTAACATGTTTATATTCACTCCGTGAAATTTGAACGTAAGCAACTCAGCAACGAAGAACTCATTCGCCTTTACAAACTCATTCCTTCTTCTTCAGCAACCCGTAAATCTCCTTCAAAAAACTATTCTCCTGCTTTGCATGTTCCTGTCTCATCTATCCCGCGCTTCGAAATGTTGTACGTCATGCTTTGGTGATACCGGCAACTTGAAATATTCGTGCGTATATTCAGCGGTTTTTACCTCACAATTTCATATCTTTGAAGAGTGAAAAAAAGGGAAATAAATTACCTGGATTTTGAGGTGGACAAGCTGACACGTTCCATTGAAAACACTGTTACAGGTGACAGTTTTCCAACCGACATCAACCACCTGACACGGGCTGACCTCAAAACAATCCTGAAAAAAAGCGGATGGAAGTTTGACTGGAGGAAAGAGTTGAACTATAACGACAGAGAAGTTTACAAACTGACAATTCAGAACAACCCGACAGTTGTGCAAGCGGTAATGAGTTTGCGAATTGAAGACGACCACATTTACATGCCGCTCATTGAAAGTGCTCCTTTCAATCGTGGCAAAGACAAAATATATTTAGGTGCTCCTGCTAATTTAGTTGCTTTCGCCTGCCGGCTTTCATTCCAAAAAGGTTTTGACGGCTTCGTATCTTTTCACTCTAAAACCAAACTGGTTGATCATTACGAAAAAACCTTAGGTGCTTATCATTTTGGTGGACACTTGATGATTATAAGCAGCAATGCCGCAAAATATTTAATTGATAAATACTTTAAATCATAATAATCATGGGACTAATAAAAGAACCTTTAGATGTTGATTTTGAATTTGACCCAAGACCTTTAACAAAGGAGGAAAAGGAAAAAATCAGCAACTATATCAGAGTTTATAAAGCAAAACATTCCGGTAAAAAAAATTCGGCAAATCGGACAAGAAATTTGTCGCTACGAAAGAAAGCTACTGCTTAAACAAACTCTTCGAGCGTTAACGTATAAAACCTGCGTGGTTTTGTAACATGTTTATATTCACTCCGTGAAATTTGAGCGCAAAAAACTCACCAACGAAGAACTCATACAGCTTTACAAACTCATCCTCAAACCAAGAGTGATTGAAGAGCGCATGCTCAAACTTCTGCGGCAAGGAAGAGTGAGCAAGTGGTTCAGCGGCATTGGGCAGGAAGCAATTGCGGTGGGAGTTACAGCCGCACTTGAGGAGGATGAATATGTTTGTCCGCTGCATCGCAACCTCGGGGTTTTTACTACACGCAATTGCAGCTTGCAACAACTCTTCGAACAGTTTCAGGGAAAGCAAAATGGTTTTAGTCAGGGAAGAGAAAGGAGTTTTCACTTCGGCACCAACCAGCATCATATAGTAGGAATGATTTCGCACCTCGGCCCGCAGCTTTGTGTGGGCGATGGAATTGCGCTGGCAAGCAAACTGAAAAAGGAAAAGAAAATTACCGTTGCCTTTACTGGCGAAGGTGGCACCAGCGAAGGCGATTTTCATGAGGCCTGCAACATTGCAGCCGTGTGGGATTTGCCCATTATTATTTTGATAGAGAACAACGGTTACGGACTCTCCACTCCTACCAGCGAACAGTTTCGTTGCAAATATTTAGCCGAGCGCGCCATTGGCTATGGCATGAAGGGATTAACGATTGACGGAAATAATATTCTGGA
>JBKJJB010000238.1:0-10572 GCA_046598235.1 Chitinophagales bacterium | reverse complement strand
AATCCTCCTACCGAAGGATTATAAAATTGATTCACCGCACCGTTTATCGGGCTGCCACCGGGGAAACCGTTATACCACTGATATGAATATCCCGCAGGGAATGCAAGCAGTGAAGTGCCGTTTTGCTGAATGGTTGCCACAGGTGGAGGAACAACACAGATAGTATCAACGCAATCAAGCACTCCTTGTAAATTATTGGTGATGATACAGATAACCTGGTGGCAGCCAACAGTATTATAAGTAACAAAGTGCGGACCAGGACCTGTTGCGGTACTCGGAGAACCATTCGGAAACTGCCAGTTGAAAGTAAGCCCTGCCGGATTACCCGCATAGTTGAAAGAAGTTGTTTGCCCCACGCAAATCGAATCTTCAAAATGCAAATCGCACACGGGGCGTGGCGGCACCGAATCGCAATGGAAAGAGAGGCATACTGTGGTATCGGCACAATAAATATTTCCGCTGCCCATTACAAAAGTGAGGCAGACGATAGTATCAGTTGGAGAAGAAGGAGTATAAGTTCCGTTAATAACGGCAGTGTTGCCTGTCATGATTAAAGGATTACTGCCGAAGATAGAAGTATTCGGTCCAGTTTGAATTTGCAGGGTGCCGCAGCCGCGCACTCTGAACTGAAAGTTAAGTGTAGTTCCAACAGGTCCTGCCTGGCACCAAACCGAATCACTAAGCAGATTGAAATAGCAGCAGGTAGTATCAATGTGTTTTTCATCGCATGTATCCAGCACCACACAATCTGTATCACTGTAGCAACAAATCAACTCATGACCCATCGAATCGTAAGCAAGAATATGTGTGCGGAAGCAGAGTGAATCACCCGGGCTTGCATTGTAGATAGTAGCAGTAAGCTGCTGTGAAGTTCCCTGACTTGGAATAGTAGTGAACACCACAGCCGGAGCAAATGCAATATTTAAGTGGGGCTGAAGAATTTCAAGATTTACTTGCGAAACAGGAATCTGCGATTGATTGCTGACATGATAATACAACACATAATTTCCGTTCGAATCACAAGCTACCGAATCAATCCAAAAATCGGCACACAAACTATCGGGGCACGGATAAAGTGTAAGATTCAGAACTCCTGTGGTGTCAATACATCCGTAGCTGTTTGAAACAATTACGGAATAACTTCCGCTGTTGCTGGTGGTTAAACATTGCATCGTATCACCGGGCATCGGCACACCGTTGTTCAGCCATTGCCAGGTACTTCCCGGAGGAGCGCAAATAGTATAAGGTGCGCAGGTATCAAAACATCCTTCGTAGAAAGAACAAAGTTCAGGAAGTGGATTCACCGTTACACAATAACTCGCGCTTTTCTTACATCCGTTGGTATCCGTCACCTGCACCTGATAGCATCCGTTTTCTGTAACCAGAATAGTATCGTTCACTTCTCCGGTGTTCCATAAAAATGTAACAGTCGGGTCAGGATGAGTGGCAACTAAAATCACAGTGTCTCCATGACAAATCGTACTCGGACCAAGCGCTGTAATTGTTGGAGGAAGCGGAACAGGATGAACAATGACAGTATAAACAAGCGATGTGTCGCTGCAACCGGTGCTCGTATCAGTAATCGCTACCTGATAAGTATAAGTGCCGGGCACTAACGGATTTACTGCAACCGTTGAACTTGTATTTCCATTATTCACTCCGTCATTCGAAGTCCAGTAGTAAGTCCATTTAATGTTGTAAGTAACCGAAAGGAAAGTAAAATCACCTAGACACAAATCACCGCTTCCGTTGTTAGTAATAATGGCGGGAGGTCCGTTGTTCACCAGAATTTTTATCGAAGTAGAGTAAGGACATCCATTCGCATCCACCATGGTTACGGAATAAATTCCTGTGGTAGTTACCGTGATAGAATCGTTGGTTGAACCGTTGCTCCACGAGTAAGTACAACTTCCGCAGGTTGGCGCAACGAGCAAAACATTTGTTCCCGAACAAACAATTGTATCAGGGAATGCAGAAATATTTCCGCTGAGGGAAGGAGAAACAATCGTTACGTTTTGTGTAACAGTATCTGCACATCCCGAAGTATCCTTCACGATAAGGGTAACAGAATAAGTATTTGGTAAACTATAACTGTGCGATGGATTTTGATTGAGCGAAGTTCCTGCATCGCCAAAAGACCAGCTCCAATAATTTATTGCAGTGAAAGAGCCATCAAAAAAATTTACAGGCTGATTCACGCAATTTGGATTGGAGAAAGTAAATGCCGCAGTAGGCGGTGGAGCAATTACAACCGTATCACTGAAAGATGTGGTGCATGGTCCGTTGGTAATAGTGAGTGTTACTATATAGGTTCCCGGTACGCTGTAAGTATGACAAGGGCTTTGCAGTGTTGAAGTATTTGCATCACCGAAATTCCAACTCCACCCAGTGATGTTATTTCCGAAAGTGAAAGTGCTTTTATCTGTGAAACAAACCGGAGTTCCATTGCATCCGGAAGTGAAATCAAAATCAGGAGCAAGAGGAATCTCAATCTGTGCAGTGTCCTGAAGCAAACAGGAATCAGTTCCTGTATTGTTCGGAACATAACCACTGAGAACAACCACATAAAATCCTGCTTGCAAATAAAAGTGAGTAGGACTAAAAGCGTTTGAAGTAGTCAGGTCACCGAAATTCCAGGTGAAAGAACTTGCACCTACCGAAGTATTGGTGAATACAACAGGGTTACATCCGCTGGTTGTGAAACTCACTGTTCCCAATCCGGGAATACATGGATTTCCTGTGCCACCGCAAGTATCTTCATGCACTATCAAAATATTTGAAACAGCCGTGCAGTTGTTTGCATCAGTAATAGTAACATTAAAAATTCCCGGAGCAGAAACAGAGATACATTGCGTTGTTGCCGTGTTTGACCACAAATACGAATACGTTCCGTTTCCAAGGGCGCACATCGTAACTGTGTAAACACTTCCTATGCAATAACCCAGAGGATTCAAAGTGCTGATGCTCGCATTCGGTCCCCCGACATACTGCACATTTTTTTGTGAGAGTGCCGTGCAGGTATTCGCATCGGTAACTGTTACCTGATATAATCCCGCAATAAAAATGGTTGTTGGATTTGCAATAGAAGTATATCCGCCCGGACCGCTCCACTGATAAGTGCCACCACCTGTTGCCTGCAATTGCGCACTTCCTCCCGCGCATAAATTTCCGAGTTGAACCACTGTAGGAATTGGCGCAGGATTTAACGCAACAATAATTGAATCGGTAAGCGGAGTTCCGCATACAACGGCAGTAAGAGTAACTGTTACATTCTGCGGAGCATTATTTCCCCACTGTACAGTCGCTGAACTTGTTCCCTGTCCGCCAACAACAGCGCCTGTATTATTAGGATTTACACTCCACGTATAAGTTGTTCCCGCAGGATAAAAACTACAATTTGAACATCCGAAAGAACTGTTGCTATTGGCACATCCAAATAATGAACCTGTAACAACAGGCGGAGTTGCAGAAGCGAGATAAACATTTTGCGTGGTTGTATCGCTCGAACAGTATGGTGAGTTCGGTGATTGCTGATACGCCTGCACAATGAACGGAGGAGTATTTCCCCAAGTTACGGTAATGCAGTTTGCAATAGAGGTAACAGGTGTTCCTCCTGTAATAACCCAGTTTACTGTCGCGCTTGCAGTAGCGCAATACGACATGGAACTGTTTGCGCAAACTATGGTGTCGCCTGTAATGACAGGTGCGGGAGGTGGCGCAATAACTTTCACCGTTGTAAAAGCAGTGTCGTTACACGCCTGATTCGGAAGCAGAGGCCATGCCTTTACAATATAAGTGCCCGGTGTGTTCAGCCAGTTAATGGTAATAGAAGGGGCGGGGCTCGGTGAAAGGATAGGACCTGTGGGAGAAATACTCCAGTAACAAACTACAGAATTGGATGCAAACAAGGTGGCAACGGTATTTGCGCAAACAGTGGTGTTGCCTAAAATTTCCAAGCGTGGACGAACTCTGATAATTAAAGTTCCAGTTCCTCCGCAATGCAAAAATGAGTCGTAAAAAGTAACAGTGAGTGTATCGTTACACGGAGAAGGAATATTGGGCCAGCAGATTTCAACTTTTTCGCAAAATGTAGAATCACTGATAGTGCCACAAGCCCCGCTGTTCAAACTCCAGTGATAGGTAGCGCCACTGAAATGAGGAAGCGTGTAGGTTTCGCAATCACCCGGGCAAACTTTTGTTGCTCCACTGATGATGGCTACAGAAGGAACAATAGGAATGTAAACAAGAGTAGTATCGCTGCAAACACCTACACATCCGCTGACAACTAAACCAAGAGTTCCAAGTTGTCCCGCGCCCCAGGCAACAGTAACTGTCGGCTGATTATTCGGACCAATGATAGTTCCGCCAATGGCAAACCAATTGTAAATACAACCTGTTCCTGATGGCGTGCTATACGTTGCAGTATCGAAAGCGCATAAAGTAGAAGGACAAGTTATTGTTGGACCCGGAAGTGAGTCCACCGTAATTACACTCTGAAAAGTATCGGTGCAATGACAATCATTCTCTGCAATAAGTGTGATTATATATGTTCCCGCGTTAGAATAGGAGTGCGTTGGATTGGAAGGATGCGATTGGGTTAAAGAACCTCCATCGCCAAAATACCATTGGTAAGAAGTAGCGCCTGTTGAAAGATTATTGAAGAATACCGAAGAGAATTTACAAACGTTAGCCTGATGTGTGAAAAACGCCACTGGCAAATTCACTTTCTCAATACAGATTTCATTCGAGTCAATACAACCCCATTGATTGGTTTCGTACACAATTAAATTTCCGTTAACGGATGAATCCCATGTAACCGTTACACAATTTGTATTCGAACCTGTTACATTTTGCGCACCACTCACCAGCCATTGATAAGTACTGCCAACATTCAACGCGGTGCAATAAGTAATGGTAGAAAGTTTGCAAACTTTTTCGCAACCTTTTCTGTGGTCGGGTTGTCCGCCAAGTGAGCCACCGCCACTATCATGCGGACAAGTAAGATACGGAACGTGCGTAATCATCGGACCTGGTTTCGGATGAATAACCACATTCAGGAATGGTGTACTATTTGGGGTATTGATAGTAACTGTTATAGTTCCATTACCTGCCGGTCCCCACTGAATAACAAGTGAATCGGTGGTGAGTGAACTGAGCGCATTCCCACCGGAAATATTCCACGAATAGCTTCCCGCTCCCGATGGAACATAGTAGGTTACCTTTTCACCGGAACAAACCGTATCGCTTCCGGTAATTTGAGCTGAAATATTTTGAGCAGAGAAAATGATAAACAGAGAAACAAAAGAGCAGAGTTTCTTCATGGCACTTTATTTTAGGTTGCCTAAAGATAGAATCAAATCGGGTTTAAAAGAAAAATGCCTTTGTGTTTTCTCCACGAAGGCATTTTTCAATGTATCTTATTCTACATTACTGATGTTACACCGTCATTATCTCTTTCTCCTTTACTTCCTGATGTTTTTCAATTTTAGCAGTAAAATCATTGGTAATATTTTGAACTGATGTCTCTGCATTTTTTGCACTATCCTCGGGCAATCCGTCCTTTTGCAGTTTCTTCACTTTCTCATTCGAATCTTTACGAATAGTTCGAAGCGAAATGCGACATTTTTCCGCCTCCGCCTTAGCCTGTTTTACTAATTCCTTTCTACGCTCTTCTGTCATTGACGGAATATTCAAGCGAATTATCTTTCCGTCATTCTGAGGAGTAATTCCAATGTTTGCTTTAAGAATTGTTTTTTCTACTTCCGGCAACAGCGAAGCGTCCCAAGGCTGAATAGTAAGAGTTCGTGCGTCTGGCGTAGAAATATTTCCCACCTGATAAATTGGAGTCATCGCTCCATAAGCGTTTACTTCCAATCCATCTAGCATACTTGAGTTTGCACGTCCTGCGCGAATTTTAGATAGCTCAAACTCAAAATGCTCTATCGCTTTCTGCATGAGATTACGCGTTTCATCCAATAAATTTTTTACGTCACCTTCAGTCATGGTTGTTGATTTATAAAGTTTTAATCAGTTACTATCGTTCCTATTTTTTTTCCGTTTAATACTTTCTTGAGATTGCCCTTTTTATTTACATCAAATACTATAATGGGCAAGTGGTTTTCCTGACAAAGAGTGAATGCCGTTAAATCCATCACATTCAGTTTTCTTTTTAAAGCCTCACTGTATTTTAAGCTATCAAATTTTTTTGCCTTCGGGTTTTTTTCAGGGTCTGAATCGTAAATGCCATCTACCCGCGTTCCTTTCAAAATAACATCGCACTCAATTTCTGTAGCGCGTAGTGCTGCGGCTGTATCGGTTGTGAAATATGGATTGCCCGTTCCTGCTCCAAATATTACTACTCTTCCTTTTTCCAAGTGGCGCACCGCCCTGCGCTTAATAAACGGCTCAGCAATTTCTTTCATTTCAATAGCAGAAAGTAATCGAGTGTATACACCCAACTTTTCTAATCCGCTTTGCAATGCCATGCTGTTAATAACGGTAGCCAGCATTCCCATGTAATCGCCTTGCACGCGATCAATTCCATTGGCAGACGCTTGAATACCACGAAAAATATTTCCTCCTCCTATTACTACTGCTACTTGCACTCCGGCATCTTTTGCTTCTTTAATTTCTTTGGCGTATTGCATCACCATGTCGGCATCAATACCAAACTGTTTGTTGCCCATTAAAGATTCACCGCTTAACTTTAGAAGGATTCGTTTGAATTTCATGCGAAGCGAAAATATAAAAAACGACCACGATTGAAATGATTGAATGAAAACTATGATTAAAAACAAAAAGCGTCCCACAGAATTGCGGAACGCTTTCACATTTTACATTACAATATCTATTATTTTCCTGCTCCCTTTTCAACTCTTTTAAATGCAGTTACGGTTAAGCCGCTTTCTGCATTACCAAGAACTTGCGCAACAGTTTTGCTACCGTCTTTTACGAATGGCTGAGTAAGCAAAGTGTTTTCTTTGATGAAGGTATTTGCTGCTCCTTCTGAAATTTTTTCAAGAATATTTTCAGGTTTACCTGCTGCTACCGCTTTTTCCTTTGCTATAGCTTTTTCTCTCTCAATTACTTCTGCCGAAACTCCTGACGCATCTACAGCCACCGGATTCATTGCGGCAATTTGCATTGCAACATCTTTACCTACAGCACTTACTGCATCGCTCAACCCTTTATTCATTGCTACCAAAACTCCAATTTTGTTTCCCATGTGATTGTAAGGAACAATACTCTCGCCTGAAACTGTTTCATAGGCAGAAACATTAATCAACTCACCGATAGCAGAAACTTTCTCTTGAAGTTGCGCCTTTACTGTAGAGCCATTCAAATCCAGTTCAAGCAACGCGTCTAATGTAGCAGGAGATTTTTCCAATGCCAAATCAGCAATAGAAGTTGCAAACTTTACAAAGTCCTCATTCTTCGCTACAAAATCAGTTTCGCACGAAACATAAACCACTACTCCTTTCTTATTATCAGCTGACGTTTTTGCTATTACTACTCCTTCGGCTGCTGCGCGACCTGCACGAAGCTCGGCAACTTTTGCCCCTTTCTTGCGCAGAAAATCTATTGCTGCCTGTACATCACCATTTGCTTCGGTTAATGCCTTTTTACAATCCATTAAACCTGCACCTGTCAGGTTTCTTAACTCGTTTACTTGTGCTGCTGTAACTGCCATGTTTATTGATTATTTTTATAATGATTATTAAATTTCTGATTCTTTTTAAAATGAAGAAGCCAAGTCGAATCAACCTGGCAGCTTCAGTATTTCATTCGGTAATTCTAAAATTATTTACACTTTTTTAGCTCCGAAACCTCCACCTCCACCGGTTCTGGTTCTGCTTCTTCCGCCTGCGGCATTACCACCGCCTGTTCCACCAGTACGTTTTTTAACCGGACCACGACCTTTATCGTCTTTCTTATCCCCACCTTCTTCTTCATTCAATTCGGAGTCAAAGCGATTGCGTTCTGCAATTTCTTCGTCTGTTTCTCCTTCCATTCCTTCTTGTGATGCACTGCGTTCAGCCAATCCTTCAGCAATAGCATCAGTTAAGTAATTAGTAAGAATAGCGATTGATTTAGCCGCATCATCATTTCCCGGAATAGCGAAGTCAACTTTAGTTGGGTCGCTATTGGTATCTACAATTCCGAAAGTAGTTATGCTCAAACGTGTAGCTTCTTTCAAAGAAATGTTCTCGTGCATAATATCTACCATGAATAAAGCTGCAGGAACGCGATTAAGATTCGCAACACCGCCTAATACCTTTTCCATTTTCTCTTTCTCACGGGTAAGAACCAATTTTTCCTTCTTGGTTACGCTTTCCAAAGTGCCGTCTCCCAACATCTTTTCGATGGTCTGCATTTTTTTGATTGACTTACGGATAGTTGAGAAGTTAGTCAACATTCCTCCAAGCCATCTTTCGGTAACGTAAGGCATACCAACTCTCTTTGCAGCTTCCTTCACCACTTCTTTTGCTTGCTTTTTTGTAGCAACAAACAAAATTTTTCTTCCACTCTTAGCGATTGACTTTGCTGCCGCTGCCGCTTCTTCCAACTTATCGGCTGTGCGGTTAAGGTCAATGATGTGTATCCCTTTAGTCTCATTAAAGATATAAGGCAACATCTTAGGATTCCATTTTCTGCGGAGGTGACCAAAGTGAACTCCTGCATCAAGCAATGATTTATGTTCTATTCTTTCCATTTCTTTATTTGTATTGTGTTTGTGTTCAAGAATGAATTAACGTTTAGAGAATTGTTCCTGTTTACGGGCTTTACGAAGACCAGTCTTCTTACGCTCCACTTTGCGGGCATCTCTGCGAAGTAATTTTGCCTTCTTAAGTTCAGGACGTTTTTCAGGATTATCAGCAATAAGTGCGCGGGCAATAGCCAATGATATAGCTTCTGATTGACCTTTAATTCCGCCACCGAATACATTCACTTCAATGTCGAAACGCTCTAAACTGTCAGAAGTTTTAAGAGGCAACTCCACTTTGTTCTGAAGATATTCAAGAGGGAAAAACTGTTTATAGTCTTTGCCGTTAATCGTAATTTTTCCTTTGCCGGCTTTAATAAAAGCGCGGGCAACAGATGCTTTTCTTCTTCCTACTGTAAGGTTATTCATGCTTATAAAGCTTTAGGTTTTTGTGCGCCATGCGGATGCTCGGCACCTTCGTAAACAAATAATTTCTTGAACAGTTTATCACCCAACGAACTCTTTGGCAACATACCCTTAACAGCATGTTCGATAAGTTTATTCGGATTTTTTTCGATAAGTTCTTTAGGCGTTACGTGACGTTGACCACCAGGATGCCCTGTATAGCTCACTAAAGGACGATCGGTCATTTTTTTGCCGGTCATAGTAACTTTAGCTGAGTTAATAATGATAACAAAGTCGCCACAATCGGCATTGGGAGTAAAGGTGGGCTTGTGTTTACCGCGAAGAACCGATGCTACCTGTGTGGTCATGCGACCAAGGGTTTTGCCTTCGGCATCTACGATGAACCACTCGCGCTTCACATTTTTTTCAGACACCGATACGGTGTTGTAACTGCGTGATTTCATTTTTAAATGCTTTTGTTTTTTATGTGCCTTTTTTAAAAGGGAGCGCAAAAGTAGAATTGCAAGCGGAGTTTGCAAACATTTACCCTTATAAATTTAAGGGAGCCTTTGTAAATGGCTGATAATGAGGGAAAGAAAAGTTCATTTTAGTTTTCTTATCTGTGTTTGCCAACCAAAATGATGTGAGATGAAATATTCTAAGTTCTTGCAATCGAAGAAGCAGTAGAGCTAATAGATATAGATGATTCTGCTCACAACAATTGTATTATTCCATAAAGATTCATCACATTTGGCGGCTATATGAAAACATTTTTACTCTCTCTGCTATTATTATTCTCCATCTGTTCTGCCAACGCTCAGATAACCATTGATCAAAATGATTTTGCTAGTGCAAATGATACAGTAAGAATGACCGAGGCGGTATGGAATCCTTTGCTTGACTTTGGAGCAACCGGTGCAAACTACGCTTGGGATTTTTCTGAATTACAATGGCAGAATCAGTATATAGATACTTTTTTGAATCCCATATTTACAGGTCTTTACAATTTAACTTTTTCTAATGTATCGTTTAACCCGTATCGTTCTAACATTGCAAAAAAAGCTGACAACACACTCACTACACTTCCTCTCCTCTCCAATATTTTTACCAACGGCTTTAATTTTTATTACAAAACCCAATCGCAATTTACACAGAAAGGAATAGGCATGAGAGTATCGGGGTTTCCTACGGCTGTACCGATGACTCATCCTGATACTATCTATCATTTTCCTTTGGACTATGGCAATGAGGACAGTTCATGGTCAGATTATACTGTACGCATCCCCAATCTTGGAACTTTCTCGCATAAACAACATCGCACAAACAAAGTTGACGGATGGGGGACACTCACCACACCTTACGGAACTTTCGATGTGCTTCGCCATGTAACTGAGATACGCGGCTCCGACTCGCTATATCTTGATACGCTCAATTTCGGATTTAAGATAGACAACGACATACAG
>JBKJJB010000205.1:0-5985 GCA_046598235.1 Chitinophagales bacterium | reverse complement strand
CATGTATCAGCGCAACAAAATTCAGGAAGAGAGTTTGTATTACGAGCATCAAAAACACACCGGTGAGTTTCCGATTATAGGCGTAAATACTTTCTTAAGCAAGAACGGTTCGCCAACTATTATTCCTAAAGAAGTTATTCGCTCTACTACCGAAGAAAAAGAATTTCAGATAAACGCGCTTAACGCATTTAAGAAACGCCACGAAGCGGAAAGTGCCGAAGCATTAAAGCGTTTGCAGCAGGTGGCAACAGGCAACGGAAATCTTTTTGCCGAGTTGATGGAGACAGTGAAGTATTGCACGCTTGGCGAAATTACTCATGCGTTGTTTGAGGTGGGAGGGCAGTATAGGAGGAGTATGTAAAACAGAATAATTATCGAATGGCTTCAGAGGAAAAAACATTTAAGGAAGTAAATACTTTGTTTCATTCTGTAAAGAGAATGGACACGTTGAAGTCAATTATTAAGAATGGATTTTATCCTTCATATGCAGAGGAGTTTTTCGCTGGAAGAAAACAGCTTATTCTAATGGTAAGCTTTAGTAATATTCCATTAATAGAGTCAAGAAGTCAACTGGATTACGGAGGTTATGCAATAGGAACGGAAAGGGAATGGGGAATTAGAAATGGCCTACATCCTGTAATATATACTTATGATGGAAGCGAGTTCGGTAGAAGTATTTCAATTACTGAAGCAGGTTCTGCTATAGGACAAGCACTTGATATTTTTGTTGGGAGGGGGGAGAAAATACAACTTAAATCTGATGAGCCAATCCTGAAATCATATCTTGAACTAGTAGACAAAAACTTCACAAAGCATCATGCTGAAAAGCTAAGGGAAATTTCAGAGGAAATCTTCAAAACCACTTTATACATTAGGTATCGAGCAAAAAACTATGTAGTAGAAAGGAATGGAGAAAAGAAAATAGCATTTAATGATAGAGAATGGCGTTACATACCCAAAGAAGGTTTAGAAGGAGACCCAGTAATGATGTTGGATAGTGGGGATAGATATGAATATTGGAAAAAGAAAGATAAGCCACATGGAATTAAAATTCCTCTTACAATTAAGTTAGAAGAGATAAAATACTTAGTCAGCCCTCAAAAAGTCCACTTTGCATTTACATAGCTAAATTTAGCCTTTGGGAAGAAATATGAACTCCAAAATTGCAGGTTAAAACGAAGCCAAAAAATAAACCCGGAAGGATTTACCTTTAATTTATTCATCATTCGCTTGAAGTTCCTGGCTGCTGCTGCAAGCATTACGTTGATATTATCTCCAAAGATGCCGCTATAGTAGTTTCTTGACAGACGGTGGTCTTGTTTGAGGTGTCCGATTTTAGGTTCTATGCCTGCCCTTCTTCGGAACCCTTTTCTCATTTTCTGTTTTTGGTAGGCTGTATCTTTCGGGTTGTTTTGCGGAATGATGATGTTGGTTCCTAGTACTTGTTTAATTCCTCTGTATCCTCTATCCACAAAATTATTTTTCAGTTGTATGCCGGTTAATCGCTGTTGCTGTTCTATGGCGGGTTGCAGGGTATGTCCATCGTAAACATTCTTTTCTATGTTGACCGTGCCTATAATCACGCCACTGTTTTTGGTAGTCATAATCGAAACCTTTGAGCCAAATTCATATTTTTTATGCTCCTTACCTTTGCCAATACACTGAACGTGGGGTTCATGTAAACTATAAATTTTCTGCTTGTCTTCTTTCTTTTGCGCTAATACTCTTTCAAACAGGTTGAGTTTGCTTCTAAAGGGATGCGCTGCCGCTAAATTTCTATCCAACTCCCGAACTAATCGTCCCGCTATGGTCTTTATTTTCTTGTCTGCTTTTCGGGCTTTGGATTTATTTTTAGGATGATTGCGAAAGCGTTGGTCTAAACTTAATTTCTTCACTACGCGCGTGTAGGTTTGCCTTATCGGTAGGTCTTCCTGCTCTGCCAGTGCTACACATTTTTTGATAATCTTTTTGTGCAGCTTGGCATCGGTTGGAAAGGTGATGTTCTTTTCCTGAACAGTGGTATCGGTGGTGGCTTCCTCTTCTTCTCCGTCTTTTCCATTGATGCGAATACTCTCCTTAAAAATCAATTCAATACCTTCTTCACCAATGCGTTTTCTGAACTCCACCAGTTCGGTGGGAACACACGGCTCTTTAGATGCAAATACTTTTTCTCCGCAAAAATATTGATAGTAAGCGTTTTCCGCCCATTGCTCCACTACGCTTTCATCACTCAAATTGCGAACATGTTTGAGAATGAGTAAACCTACCATCAAACGAATTGGTTTAGCAGGTGCGCCAAAGTCGGCACTGTAATATTTGGAAAATGCCGCTTCAAAAATTTCCCACTTTATCTGGCGCGATAAAATATAAAGCGGATGTTGATGGTTGAGTTGTTCTTCATAGGTGCTGTAGAAACTCAGTTGTTGTTCAGGTTGTTTTTTGGCTAACATGAATTTGCAAGGTTTGGACACAAAGTTCTTCCTTTTACTGCAATCCGAAAACTAATTTTTTCCACCAAACTATTTGTACATCTATGTTTCAGGATTTTTTGAGGGTTGACTACTTAGTGGTGAAAGATGACAATGAGGTCGAAGAACTTTTTGATTTCTTAGAGCAAGCATTTACCCCCGAATCTGTTTATGGAGCAATAAGAAAGGGTAATTTGAAAATTTATTCTATGGAGAAGTTATTTCACGATTTCTAAAAGTTTCAACCGTTATGACGGATATTTATATTACCAACAAAAACGAAGTTTTAATACATTAGTTACGGAAGAGCAATAACCATAAAATAATAAACATATGAATTCAACTACAGTGGGTATAGTTTTTATCCTGATTGGTGTGTTTTCTTATTGGTATACAGAAAATCATAGAAAATCTGATAAGGATTCTTGGAAGTATGTTGGAAGCATCGGATGGATTATTTTGGGGTTAATGATATTGTTAGGCGTTATACCCGAAAAATGAGTTTCCCCATGCAAGAACTCACTCCCTCCTTCATCCGCTCCCAAATTTCCACAGGCAAAAAATACACCCTTGTATTAAAAAAGGTTGGCCCCAACCGCAACCAACCCGAAGAAGAAGCAAATGAAATTCACGCAGCGCACCTTATGCATTTGTTCACGCTAAAAGAGCAAGGCATTATTTTAATCAACGGTCCCCTGCTCGACCACACCGAAATAAAAGGCATCAGCATTTTCGCTTCAGGCAATAAAGAAGAAGTGCTCGCCCACGCCAACCAGAACCATGCTGTGATTGCCGGTCGCTTAATCAACGAAGCCTACGAGTGGTTCGGCATACCGGGGGCGGTGCTGGTTTGAGTTGTCTGCTACAAATTCACTTCATACACCGTACTTCTTCCACCGCCCGAAACCAGCAGCACTTTTCTTTCGAGCATCTCTTGTAAATCGCGGGTGGCGGTGGCTTTAGATGCACCGGTTATTCGGCTCATAAAATGAATAATTTTGAGCCGAATAGAAATCCTATTCGGCTCACGGATTGGCAGTATTTAGGAGTGTCTGCTAATTAAAAAGGAAATTCCACGGCTTTGCTTCCTCCATTTCATAAGCCAGTTCGAGCAGACGTTGGTCTAAGCCGAATGGTGCGGAGAACTGCACGGCTATAGGCATACCGTTTTCAGTTTTACCCAGAGGCAATGAAATAGCGGGGGCGCCAGTAATGTTTTGCAGACCGCAGTAAGTAGCAAAGTCTGTTGCGCGCTTACACACTACTTCAAAAGAATGGTCCGGTGAAAAGTGTCCGATTTCAGGAGTGGTGTGCGCCAGCACCGGAGTCATAATAATATCGTATTGGTCAAAAAGTTTTTCGGTATCTACACCTACCTTTCGCAGCATTTTAATACTGCGCGGCAACATCATTTTATTGTCTTTAAATTTTTTGCTCAATCCCAATGTAAACGGCTCCAGCACCGCGTGGTTCACTTTAGTGCCTAACACCAAACGTCCGTGGTGGCTTATCATATAAGCCAGAAAGCCATAGTAAAGCAGATAGTGTTCGGTCATGGTATCTACATCAACAGGAAAGGGCAACTGCACTACTGTGTGACCGAGTGATTGCAACAAAGCCACCGTTTCTAACTGCACACGGTTGGTATCGGCATCCTGATGCGCTCCCTTGCCGCGAGGTGGGTTTTCAAAAAACACAATGCGCAGTTTTTTCTTTGAGGCGTGTTGCACATGACCGAGTGGTGGCAACTTAGAATTTTTGTAAAACTTTTCGGCAGCGGCAAAAAACGCTGCGGTGTCGCGCACCGTTCGAGTAAGAACACCTTCATAAACAATTTGCAAAGGCATCAACTCCGAACCATCCATAGGTACTAACCGATGGCGCGTTGGTTTCAAACCAACGAGTCCGCAACAAGCAGCGGGAATTCGGATAGAACCTGCACCATCATTAGCAGAGGCAATAGGAACAACACCACTTGCAACTAAGGCGGCAGAACCCGAAGAAGAGCCACCGGTGGTGTAATCGGTATTCCACGGATTGCGCGTAATGCCCCAGCGTTCGTTTTCAGTACTGCATATCAAACCGAATTCGGGCAAAGTGCTTTTACCTAAATTATTGGTTCCGGTAGCATGAAGCTGGTTAACAAAGCGGCTGTTCTTCTTTGCAATTTTCGAGGTAAATGAACCCGTGCCTAATTGCGTAGGATAACCTTTAATGTTTTCGTTATCTTTTATAAATGTCGGAACGCCATAGAGCACCCCATCTTTTTTCAATGCGTTGTAATTACGTGCATCATCATAAGTTTTTATTACGATGGCATTCAAATCAACATTTGCTTTCTCTGCCCGTGCAATGGCGGCTTCGGTTACTTCCTGCACTGTCACTTTCTTTTTTGCAATGGCTTCTGCCATGCCTACTGCATCTAAATTTCCTAAAGCATCGTTGGTAAATGCGCTGATACGTTTTCCCATAAAAGAATTTTAATAATTAAGGAGCGTGAAAGTAAGCAGCAGATTTTAATATACGATAAGAAAATGCTTAAACACGAATTATATATTTGCCCACGCTAAAATTAAACGCCATACAATGAAGAGTTATTATTTCACCGAAGAGCACGCAATTTTCCGCCAGGGATTAAAAGAGTTTTTGCAGCGCGAAGTGGTGCCCAACATTGATAAATGGGAAGACGAACAGCGCATACCAAAAGAGATTTGGAAGAAGTTTGGAGACATGGGTTATCTCGGACTAAACTATAGTGCCGAGTATGGTGGCGAAGCAGCTGACTTTTGGTACTCGGTTATTTTTTGCGAAGAAGTGGCGAAAGTATGGAGCGGTGGTTTTGCCGTTACACCATTGGTGATTCAGTTTATGAGCACGCCTTACTTGTATAAGCACGGCTCTGAATTCATTAAGAAAAAATACCTGATACCAACCGTTAAAGGAGAACTGGTTTCGTGCATTGGCATTACCGAGCCGGGAGCGGGGAGCGATGTGCAGAATATTAAAACTCGCGCGGTGCGTGAAGGCGATTACTACATCGTTAACGGCTCAAAAACATTTATCACCAATGCAGTGTATGGCGACTATATAGTAACCGTAGTAAAAACCGATTCTTCGAAAGGATTTGAAGGAGTAAGTCTGTTGATTATTGACCGCAACGCTCCGGGTGTTTCTGCCAAAAAATTGAAAAAATTAGGATGGCACGCTTCCGACACAGCCGAATTGTTTTTTGATAATGTAAAAGTGCCAGCCGAAAATTTGATTGGAGAAGAAGGACAAGGATTCATTTATTTAATGGGCGGATTGCAACTCGAAAGATTAAGCGGAGCAATCTCCGCCATTGCAGGTTGCGAAAACGCAATGGACTACACTTTACAGTATATGAGCGAACGTCAGGCGTTTGGTCGTTCTATCAATAAGTTTCAGGTGTTGCGTCACCGTATGGCGCAGCTTGCTTCCGAAATTGAATGCACTAAATACTTTGTTTATCATTGTTGCCGCCTGCATAACGATGGCG
>JBKJJB010000075.1:0-5228 GCA_046598235.1 Chitinophagales bacterium | reverse complement strand
CCGGTAGCCAAGTTAACTATGGGTTGAAGTGTTGATATTGGGCTGTTATTTCTTGCCAATAATTCTACTAGCGTTTCTACTCTATAATTGCCATCAAAGTTATTTTGAAGCGAACTAATGCGGCAGCAACTGCCAAAAAAAGCAGTCCAGGGTCCGCTGCCCGAATACGTATGCGTAATAGTTGCTTCTCCGTAAAACCAGTTCTCAGCTACGTTAACTGCCGAAACATTAAGGTTAACTGGTGCCTGAATACCATCACCGAAAAAAAAGTTACCTGTAAATACCGGAAGACCACCCACTAAAGGAGGTGTGTTCCATGCAAAGCTTCTACGCCATGCTTGGGTAATGTGAAATGTAACAGTGCTGTCGGACACGTAACTCCACGTTACATTTCCATAGCGGAAATGCGTAGCCCGCGATTCAGTCACCAACATTAAAAGAATTGCCATGCTTAACAGCAATCCTTTATTTCTTAAGGGGTAGAAAAGAAAATCTTTTATCGTATTGCTATATTATTAAAAGTATGAATAAATGGCGTTAATCAGATTATGGGTATTAAATACTGCCTTTATTACATACTTAAGATAATATAAATGTAAGACTTAGTCAATGGCAAACAAAACAAAAGGGCGCAGTAGCCCCCTTTAATTAGGACATAACTCTAACTTCTACATAAAACAGAAAGCCATACGCTGCTTAGATGGCTTTGAGCGTAAGCGAAGGTTTGTGAAACTATGTTTTGGTGCATGAGAAAAAACTTAATGCTCAAAAAGTGAAGAGAACTCAATGTTGAGCGCGCGGGTTATCTCAAACATTTCGGTCATGTAAGGGTCAGCCATACCCAGTTCAATTTCCTGTATGTAATTTTCAGTTAATCCGGTTAGGGCGGCTATGGAAGCTACAGTCATCTTTTTATCCTCCCGTATTCTACGTATTTTTTTGCCTGCCTTGAGTATATCATGTTTAAGCCCGGCATATATATCCACAGAGTCGGTATCCGCCTTGTTGGAAACTTCACCGGCTTTTATCATTTCAACGCGTTTACGCTCAAATATTTCCCCTATGTATTTTAATAATCGCTGTTGTTCTTCTTTCACTTATTGTTTTTTTGTTGGGCGAATGTAACTGCCATAATTAAATTACCAAAATACAAATAGGCTGGCCATGGTATAGGGTTTAGCAGAGTAAAAACGGCAAAGCTCTAGCTTACACCATCACCTCTGCTTCATTCATATACATTTGTTCTACATGAGGTTTGCATTTTTCAAGAATGATTTTACGCTTCA
Organism: Chitinophagales bacterium; assembly: GCA_046598235.1. Classification (GTDB taxonomy): domain Bacteria; phylum Bacteroidota; class Bacteroidia; order Chitinophagales; family LD1; genus Bog-950. The sequence continues at coordinate 3,942 of JBKJJB010000075.1, read as the reverse complement.
CTTTCATAGTAGGGGTTAGCTCCCCTCCTTCTACTGTCCACTCTTCGGTGAGTAGAGTGAATTTTTTTATTTGTTCCCACTTGCCGAAGTCTTTATTGTAGCGTTCTATTTCGGCATTTATAAGGTCTTTTATTTTACTGTTGTCAACTATCTGATTATTGGCTTCGGCATTTATCCCATTTTCTTTACACCAATCTTTTAAGTTAAGAAACGAAGGAACAATCAATGCGCTCACAAATTTTTTGGCATCACCTACAATCATAATTTGTTCAATGTAGGGGCTTTCCTTCATTTTATTTTCAATAGGCTGTGGTGCCACATATTTTCCGCCTGAGGTTTTAAATAATTCTTTTTTCCTATCTGTAATTTTCAGAAACTTACCATCCATCCACTCGCCAATGTCGCCTGTATGGAACCACCCTTCGCTGTCAATTACTTCGGCAGTTAAATCGGGGCGGTTGTAATAACCTTTCATAATGTTAGGACCCTTGGCAAGTATCTCTCCATCTTCGGCAATCTTAATAGTTACTCCGGGAATTGGAAGACCGACAGTTCCTGTGGCGCGGTCTGTTTCTTCAATGCCATTTGCACAAAGTACAGGTGAAGTTTCAGTTAGTCCGTAACCTTCAAGCACGGTTACCCCTGCCGCAGTGAATAATTTTATCAGTCGCGATTGCATAGGCGCAGCACCTGTAACAATAAAATGCACACGCCCGCCTAATGCTTCTAACCATTTACTAAAAACCAGTTTACGCGCAATGCCTAGCTTAAACATATACCATGCCCCGCGCGGCTTACCAATTTCATATTGCAAACCCAAATCAATACTCCAGAAAAAAAGCTTACGCTTAAAGCCCGTAAGCGCATTACCTTTTTCCATAATTTTTTCGTACACCTTTTCGAGCAATCGCGGAACAGTAGTAAAACAATACGGCTGTACTTCTTTCAAATTTTCTCCAATGGTTTCAAGGTTTTCGGCATAGTGAATATGAACACCCTGCGATAGGTAACAATAAAAGACCATCCGCTCAAAGCTATGACACAGCGGAAGAAAACTGAGCGACTTTTCGTTGGGCGTAAAAGGGGTAATAGATTTTACACTTTGGATATTGCTCACCATATTTTTGTGCGTGAGCATAACTCCCTTCGGATTGCCGGTTGTACCCGAAGTATAAATAATAGTGGCAAGGTCCTCTTCATTCACTATTTCTTTCCGCCTTTCAATTTCCTTTACATCCACTTGAGTTGGTAAACTCTCTTCAAAATGCTTTGCTCCTGCAATTTTATCAAAACTATAGAGGTCAATGAAAGATGCAACGCGCCCTTTCAACGGAATTACTTTCTGATAAATAGTTTCATCGCCAACAAAGGCAAACTTGATGCTGGCATCGTTGAAAATAAATTCGTAATCTTTTTCGGCAATGGTAGGATACATAGGCACCGCCTGTGCGCCAATTTGCAGGCAACCCAAATCAACAAAGTTCCATTCGGGTCGATTGGCTGCGATAAGCGCAATCTTATCATCTTTCTTTACCCCCAGGTTAATCAGCAACTGGCTTACTTGATTTGCCTTGTGCTGAAACTCGCTGAAAGTATAATGCTTCCATTCTTTTCCGTTTGTTGTCTGCACTTTGGCAGCAAGAAATTGCGCAGTTGGTTTTTCCTTTACTTTCTCTGTAAGAAAGTCAAAGAGGCGTGTAGGTTCCATAAAATTGATTTTAATGATGGAAATTAAAAAAAACTATTTAATGAGTTTACTGATGGCTTTAAATTCATCGGTTCCCGCTTTATCAAGCAACATAAACAAAATCATTTCGGTAGAAGTAATAAACGCTCCTGCTTGTCGCATTCTTTCTAAAGCTAATTGTTTGTTTTCCGGTGTGCGCGAAGAAACAGCATCGGCTACTACGTGAACTTCATATCCTTCTTTCAATGCGTCCAACGCAGTTTTTAAAACGCAGATGTGTGCTTCGGCTCCGCAGATGATAAGCGACTTAATATTGGTGAGTTTCAATTGTTCGTTTACAGGTTCGCTCAACATACAACTGAAACAAACTTTTTCAATAATACTTTGGTTCTCCGGCAACTGAACTTCTTTGCAGGTGTTACCCAATCCCTTCGGATATTGCTCTGTTACAACTGTTTCCAGATTTAATATTTCGGCACCGCGCAGTAGCTTATTTACATTGGCAAACATAGCTTCCTGTCCATGTATCACAGGCATTAATCTTTCCTGCACATCAATTACAAGCAGGGCAGTGCTATCGCGTTGGGGGATTCCTAAATTCATAAAGTTTGTTTTTCGTTTATCGTTTTTTGTTTGTCATTCCGGAGTGTTTGCATTATGTTTTTCAACGACAAACAACAAACGACAAACGGCTTTTACACTGAAATGGAACCTTTTCTAAAATCTGTTTTACCAATTATTGCATTGATAATATATGGAGTTCCTTTTCTGCTAACTGCTTTTGCCTCCACTACAGCTGCCTTAAAAGCGTTGAGGTTTTCTACACGAATGCCATCTGCACCAAATGCTTTACCAATGTTTTGGTAATCGCTTAACGCGAGATTCATGGCGCAATCACTTTTCAAAAAATCAACCTGATCGCGGGCAATTTGGCTCCAGCAGGCATCGTTACCAATTACAGAAATAACCGGAAGATTATGGCGAACAAAAGTGTCGTATTCCATTAAACTGTAACCCGCACTTCCATCACCATAAATAATCCAAACATCTTTTTCAGGGAAAACAAGTTTAGCTCCAAGTGCAAAACCTGCTCCTACGCCAAGCGTACCAAACACCCCCGGGTCGAGCCAGCTAAGAGGAGAACGAGGGCGAAGCGTGTAAGCAGAGGTTGCTACAAAATCTCCGCCATCAGCAATCAGAACTGTATTCTCATCTAACTCCGGTTCCAGTTCACGGAAAAGTTTGATAGGATTTATCCCTCTATCCACAGCAGCATTTGCCTGCTCATCAATATTCATTTCGCGCTTCCCATCGCGGACACGAAGAGTTTCGAGCCATGAGGTATTTTGTCCTCCTCCTATGGAGGAGGTGCCCGAAGGGCGGAGGAGGTCGCCCTGAAATTTTTGTGCAAGCGCAATGATAAAATCCTGAGGGTCGGCAAGTACACCGATAGTAGGAGTTTTATTCTTCGTTAAATCTTCTTTGCTGCGGTTGATAGAAATGAAATTTCTACCGCCAATATGATTTCCGTAATCTAAACGGAAATCATTCGGCACCCCGGCAAGTATGATTAAGTCAGATTCTTTAATAGCGTCTTTACGATGATGGCGCATTTGAAGTGTACTTTCTTTTCCGAGCAACCCTCTCCCCATACCGCTCAGATAAACCGGAATACCCAACTTAGTAACCGCTGCCGCCAATTCATTTGCTTTTTGTGGGTTCATCATCGCTCCACTGCCAATAAGCATTACTGGTTTAGTTGCTGACTTTATTTTTGCAGCTACTTTATCAATTTGCGATGAGGAATGTTTTGGATACGAAACTGTTTGAAGCGGTGTATTAAAACTCACAGAATCTTTCCCTGCGAATAAATTTTTTGCGTGATAATTTATATACCACTGAATGATTCGCTCCTGAAAATTTTTTGGAGGAGTGTCTTTACTTTTTGCGCCATACCAACTGCGCACTAATTCTTCGCCATATAAAGTATCAATCGGACATTCAATAAACACCGGTCCAGGAATTCCTTCTTTAGCAATGGCAAATGCTTTCTCCAAAGTGGGAACAATTTCTTTTACCTTGCTGATGGTTGCCGCCCATTTTACATTGGGCTTCATCATGGTCATTTGATCAATGTCTTGTAACGAGCCTCTTCCTTTTAATATAGTTGCTGCTGCTCCGCCTAATAAAACCAAAGGTGATTGTGCGAGGTAAGCATTCTTTACTGCGGTAATGGTATTCGTTAATCCGGGACC
>JBKJJB010000273.1:0-3782 GCA_046598235.1 Chitinophagales bacterium | reverse complement strand
CTTCAATCGCTTAGTAACTCAAATGGCTCATCTTCCCGATTCACTCGGGGAAGTAGATTCACTTCTACGCATTGTAAAAATTGAAAAGGAAAGCGGAGAGAAAGCTGCCATCATCACATTTGCAGCACACTGCACCGTTTTCCATGCCGACATGATGAGCCTTTCGGGAGATTGGGCAGGAATGATGATGAATCAACTGAACGAATCGGGTAAAATAAATTTCAGTTCTTTCAGTGCAGGTGCAGTGGGCAGTCATGGTCCTTGTGAGTTTTCAAAAAATCAAGAGGTGGAAGCCAACTATATGGCAGATGGAGTTTCTAAATTAGTTCTTGAAAAATTTGACAGCATTAAAACAGACTTCGTTTCATCACTCAACATGATGCACCTTCCGCTTTATCTCCGCGAACCGAATTTGAGAGTTACGGAAAACTTTGTTGTTCGTCCGTGGTTGTTTTACAAATTGTTCGGCAACGAGAGAACGTACATCAATTCGTTTCAAATCGGCAGTATCGTTTTTGCAGGAATGCCCTGCGATTTCAGCGGTGAATTAGTTAACGAAATTGATTCTGTTGCTAACCTTAGAAACAAGAAAATGATAATCACCAGTTTTAATGGCGGCTATGTTGGCTACATCACAGATGACAAATGGTATTCATTAAATACTTATGAAACCCGTCTTATGAATTGGTTCGGACCGGGCAATGGTTCTTACTTCAGTGAGATAGTAATGCAGTTATTGCCTAATTGAAAAAATTGAACTTTTTATTGCAAAAGGCAACTCCAAACCATTTTTCTTTATCTTTAAATCGTTACCTAAGTTACCGTGGACAGACTTTTACGCATTGGCTTATTCTTTCTCTTTACTTTATTTTCCTGCAACGCAGTTAAAGCAGGAAAATCATCGCCTATTCGTACGTCCAGCACCTTGCAGTTTACTGAGAACAAAGGTCAATGGGCACAAAGCGTACAATACGTTGCCGACCTTGCCCATGGGAAATTAGTTTTAGAAAAAAATACTTTGGGTTTTTTAATGTGGGATGGAGCAGCAGTAAACGAAGCCCATCATTCTCGTGCAGTTTCAAATATCAATGCACATCTTTTCAAAATTCATTTCACTAATTGTAATCCTTCGCCTGATGTAATTTCTTCAGAAAAAGAAAAAACCTATCGCAATTATTTTAAAGGTAATAACCCATCGCATTGGGCAAGTAATGTATCGCTCTTCAAAAAAGTATCTTACAAAAATCTTTGGAATGGAGTAGATGCAAACATGTACGGAAGCGGTGATGCTTTGAAATATGATTTCAGAATTCAGCCGAATGCCAATGTTGCTAATGTGCAATTACAATACGAAGGAGTAGATGATTTAAAAATTGTGGAAGGAGAAATTCGATACAAAACAGCTATTGGAGAATTTCGTGAGTTATCTCCTTATGCTTATCAAACAATAAATGGGAAAATGAAAGAAGTAAACTGTGAGTATGTATTGAACAGTGCGACTCAATCCGTTTCATTCTCATTCCCTGATGGCTACGATAAAGATTACGAGTTAGTGATTGACCCCACACTTGTTTTCTCAACCTACACCGGAGCTACTGCTGATAATTGGGGCTACACTGCTACTTACGACAATCAGGAAAATATGTATGTGGGCGGCTATGTAAATTGCGATTATCCTTCACCGGGCATGAACTATCCTACTACACCGGGAGCATTTCAAATGACATGGGGCGGAGGAACCGGCACGGGACAAGGCACAGGAAGCGGAATTGATTTCGCTTGTGACATGGGCATTAGTAAATTTAGTGCCGATGGCACGCAATTGTTGTATTCAACTTTTATAGGAGGAAACGATAATGAAACTCCACATAGTCTTATTGTTGACGACAACGACAACCTGATAATTTATGGAGTAAGTTATTCGCTTAATTATCCGGTTACAGCAGGGGCGTATGATGTTTCTCAAAATGGATTGGGCGACATTGTTGTTACTAAACTAAATGCTGCGGGCTCGGCTTTATTGGGAAGCACTTTTGTAGGTGGCTCAGATGATGATGGAATAAATTTCGATCCGGAAGAATTTACCAGTGGTAATTTGAAATGGAATTATGGTGATCAAAACCGCGGAGAAGTAGTGATAGATGCACAGAATAATATTTATATCACCTCGTGTACTAAGTCATTTAATTTTCCTGTAACAGGTGGCGCACCGCAATCTGCTTTCGGAGGAATTCAGGACGGATGTATTTTTAAACTAAGCGCCAATTTTCAAACTTTAGTTTACTCCACTTTTCTTGGCGGCTCAAGCGATGATGCTTGTTACTCGCTTGACCTAACTACTTCCAACGAAGTGTATGTATGTGGCGGAACAATGAGTAGTAATTTTACAGGCACTGCGGGAACAATTCATCCTTCGTATCAAGGTGGTTTGTTTGATGGATTCTTAGTTCATTTGAATTCCGTAGGCACACAATTTCTTCAATCATCTTTGATTGGAACTAATGGTGATGATCAAGTTTATTTTGTAAAATTAGATGGACAAGGCGATGTGTATTTTGTAGGGCAAACGACAGGAACTTATCCGGTGAGCAATGGAGTTTATTCAAATCCAAACAGCGGACATTTTATTGGTAAAGTTCAACCCGATCTTTCGTCTCATATTTATTCAACCGTTTTTGGAAACGGAAATGGTGAACCGAATATTTCACCTACTGCATTTTTAGTTGACACTTGCGAAAATGTTTATGTGGCGGGCTGGGGAACCAACAGTAATTCTTTCCCAAATTTCTCCAACAATATGTTTGGTATGCCGGTTACACCCGATGCCTTGCAACCTAACACCGTAGATGGAACTGATTTCTATTTTTTTGTTGTAAATAAGAATGCACAAAATCTTTTATACGGTTCTTATTTTGGTGGTGCAGCAATTGAGCATGTTGATGGAGGAACCAGCCGCTTCGATAAACGCGGAGTTATATACGAAGCCATTTGTGCGGGCTGCGGAGGAAATTCCTTTACACCTACTCAACCTGGAGTTTGGTCGCCAAATAATCAGAGCGGAAATTGTAATGAGTTAGGATTAAAAATTGCTTTCAATCTTGCGGGCACCCATGTGCAAGTGGATGCGAATCCGCGCGCTACGGGTTGCGTGCCACTCACTGTTCAGTTTAGCAGTGCAGGAAGCAGTACACAAAATTTGCAGTGGAATTTTGATGATGGTAGCGGTTCATCATTAGCTAATCCTCTTCACACTTTTACTGATACAGGAGTTTATCGTGTAATGCTTGTTGGCTCCGACTCTTCTTCGTGCAATGTGAATGACACAGCTTATATAGATGTAATTGTTAAGGATGATTCGCTTGTTGCCAATTTTACTCCCACCATTGATGTAAATTGCGATAGTAATCTCGTTACGTTGGTTTCTTATAATTATTCAACTACCACTTATTTTTGGAATCTCGGTGATGGAAGTACTTCTACAGGCGATTCGATAAGCCATTCTTATCCTAACCCAGGTAGCTATACCATCACACTTGTTATTACTGATACAACCAAGTGCAGTTTGATGGATACTTTTACTAACTCCATAATCATTTTGCCAAAGTTGGATGCGGTGTTTTCCATGAGCGATTCTACAGGATGTATTCCGCTTACGGTTGATTTTAGTGTGCAAGCGAGTGCTACGGCACAATACCTTTGGGATTTTGGTGACGGAGGAACTGCAACTACTTCTGCACCATCTCATACCTACACCACTGCCGATACTTTTCAGGTGAGAATGA
>JBKJJB010000229.1:0-16234 GCA_046598235.1 Chitinophagales bacterium | reverse complement strand
GATTTTTATTGTCTGCAATAAATTTGGCAATCACATCTTTATCTGCCTTCCCTTTTATCTGCGATAAAGAATAAATGCTGTCGGTTACATAAATTAATTCGTGCTGTTCAAGAATTTTCAAAGCACTTAGCACCTTAATCGGGTTCAGTTTGTTAGTATCCGAAAAACCTCCCAAATCGAAATCGAAACTTTGATTGATGCCGCTGTTATAAGCAATGCGCAAAGCGACACAAAGCGACTCATATACTTCTTTTATAAAATCAATCGAAGGATAGCCTTCTTGTATTTTTCTGTCCAAATCAAGAATGTCATGCGGCTCAACTAACTGCACTGCATACGCTTTCTTCTCATCGCGTCCTCCTCGTCCTGCTTCCTGAAAATATGCTTCGATACTTTCTGCCAAATCCATGTGAATGACTACCCGCACATCCGGCTTATCAATACCCATTCCAAAAGCATTGGTGCAGCAGATAACACGGGTTTTATTGTTTATCCATGCGTCTTGCTTGCGAGAACGTTCATTTGGTTCTAATCCTGCATGATAGAAATCAGCCTTAATCTTACGCTTGTTTAGAAAATCAGAATACTGTTTTGTTTTTTTTCTGTTGCGCACATAAACTACTGCCGTTCCATTTACTTTTGTGAGAATATCCAGCATTGTTTTCTCCTTGTTTATACTTTGCCTTACTACATAACTCAAATTTTTTCGCACAAAACTTTTCTGCAGTACATTTTTTGTTGGGAACAAAAGTTTCTCTTGAATATCTTCTACAACCTCAGGAGTTGCAGTAGCAGTAAGTGCGATGAGGGGAATATTTCTCAGTTTCTCCCTTACTTCTGCAATTCGTAAATAAGGCGGACGAAAATCATATCCCCATTGTGAAATACAATGCGCTTCGTCAACTGCGAGTAGAGAGATTTTCATCTTATCCATACGACTGCGAAAATCTTCACTGGCTAATCTTTCGGGTGAGATATAGAGGAATTTAATATTGCCATAAACACAGTTATCAAGCAGCGTATCTATTTGACGGCTTGATAAACCGCTGTAAATAGCTACAGCTTTAATTCCTTTTTGGTTAAGGTTATAAACCTGATCTTTCATTAGTGCTATTAACGGAGAAATAACGAGACACAAACCATCCATTACTAATGCCGGCACTTGAAAGCAAATAGACTTTCCCCCTCCGGTGGGAAGCAACGCCAACGTATCCTTTCCATCCAAAACCGATTGGATAATTTCTTCCTGTAAAGGACGAAACTTGTCGAAGCCCCAGTATTGTTTTAGGATTTGGTGAATATCGCGCACGGGGTAAATGTAAGCCCAAACAATAAACTTTAAACAATTTTCCCATCCTTCATGTGAATGGTTCTGTCTGCCATGTTTGCGAGTTCTTCATTATGAGTAACAATAATGAAAGTTTGATTGAGTTTATCGCGCAAGTCGAAGAAGAGTTTGTGAAGGTCGCGTGCATTGTTTGTATCTAAATTTCCTGAAGGTTCATCTGCCAATATCAAAGCAGGATTATTTATAAGCGCGCGAGCCACCGCCACACGCTGTTGCTCACCGCCAGAAAGCTCCGAAGGTTTATGGTTTGAGCGATGTGACAACTTCATAATCTCCAACAACTCTTTGGCTTTAGATTCTGCTTCGCCCTTCGATTTCTTTCCGATGTAAGCTGGTATACAAATGTTCTCCAATGCAGTAAACTCCGGCAGCAGATGATGAAACTGAAAAATAAATCCAAGCGAATTATTACGGAAAGCAGCAAGGGCTTTTTCGTTCTGTTTAAAAACTTCTTTGCCTTCTATGGTAACAGTGCCGGCATCGGGCTTATCAAGCGTGCCGATAATATGAAGCAAGGTTGACTTGCCCGCTCCCGAAGGTCCTACCAAAGAAACAATCTCCCCTTTCTTCACCTGTAGCGAAACACCTTTCAGCACTTCGAGTGTGTCGTATTTTTTGCGAATATCGGTGGCTTCGAGAATCATTGTGCTAATGTAAATTCAATTTGCTAATCTGCTAATCCACAAATCAGCTAATCAGATTCTTGCCCATTCACTGCATTAAATTATTTTCGTCCCACTTAAAATCAAAAGAATGAATCTGCACGAATATCAGGCGAAGGAATTAATGAAGAAGAATGGCGCTGCCATTCAGGAAGGAATTGTCGCTGAAACTCCCGAACAGGCAGTAGCCGCAGCTAAAAAGCTGAAAGAACTTTACAACAGTGACTGGGTGGTGGTGAAAAGCCAGATACATGCAGGTGGTCGCGGTAAAGGCAAGATAGCGGGCACTGAGCAAAACGGTGTGGCACTGGCAAAAAATCACGATGCAGTAAAAACTATTGCAACCAATATTTTAGGCGGAACGCTGGTGACTAAACAAACCGGTGCAGCTGGGAGAGTGGTGAATAAAATTCTTATAGCGCAGGATGTTTACTATCCCGGTGAAAGCGAAACGAAGGAGTTTTATTTCTCTATTCTGCTCGACCGCGCAAAAGGAAAGAATGTGATTATCTATTCTACCGAAGGAGGAATGGATATTGAAGAAGTAGCTGAACATACTCCCGATAAAGTGCAGAAAGAATGGATTGACCCTGCTGTAGGATTACAGGAATTTCAGTGCCGCAAGATTGCTTTCAATCTTGGACTAAACGGCAACGCCCTGAAGGAGATGATGAAATTTACGAAGGCAGTTTATAATACATACATCAATGCCGATGCGGCAATGGTGGAGATAAATCCCTGTTTAAAAACATCGGATAATAAAATTATTGCGGTGGACGGTAAAATTTCTTTGGATGATAATGCACTCTATCGTCATAAAGATTTAGAAGCCCTCCGCGATTTGAATGAAGAAGACCCCACTGAGGTTGAAGCTAGTCAGGCAGACCTTAACTATGTGAAGTTGGACGGCAATGTAGGTTGCATGGTAAACGGTGCAGGTCTTGCTATGGCAACTATGGATATTATTAAATTGAGTGGCGGTGAGCCGGCAAATTTCCTTGATGTGGGTGGAACTGCCAATGCTGAAAGAGTGGAGAAGGCATTCCGCATAATTCTGAAAGACCCGCATGTAAAAGCAATTCTCGTAAATATTTTTGGCGGCATTGTTCGCTGTGATAGAGTAGCGCAGGGAATTGTAGATGCTTATAAATCTATCGGCAACATTCCTGTTCCTATTATCGTTCGTTTGCAGGGAACCAATGCAGAAGAAGGGAAGCGTATTATAGACGAAAGCGGTTTGAAAGTTCGCGGAGCTATTCAGTTGAAAGAAGCCGCTGAAGAAGTGAAGAAAGCATTGGCGTAGCAAGAACGTAAGTTCAAATACAGTTTTCTTATCTTCGTAGCATGAAATTCACGCTCAAAAACAATAGCCTCATTTTGCCAGAGCAAATCATTTTAGACTATCACCTCAAGAATGAAGTGGATGTTGATTTGCAAAAGGATGGTCTGTTTATTAAGGCATCAAGAAAACCAAGAGAAAATTGGGAGCAATTTTTTTCGAAAGGTTACTCTTTAGCCGATGAACAAATCGAAAATCTCAACATAGTAAATGAGAGCGATGAAAATGAATGGACATGGTAAAGCAATACGAAATTTATTTCGTAAACCTTGACCCAACTGTTGGTTTCGAAATAAAGAAAGTGCGACCATGTGTAGTTGTTTCTCCCGATGAACTAAATAAGTTTCTAAAGACTGTCATTATTGCTCCAATTACATCAACTTTGAGAAACTATCCCACTCGAATAAACTTATATCTACAAAACCGACAAGGTCAGATTATGGTTGACCAAATGAGAGCCATTGATAAATCGCGACTCCATCAAAAGATAGAAGTTGCAGACACTCCAACTATTTCGAAGTTAAAATCTGTAATTCAGGAAATGCTCGTTGACTAAGAATGTCTGCATTTAAACTCTCTTTGTTTCCCTATCAACTCCGGTTCAAATTTCCTTTTCGTATTGCGCATGGATTACGTACGCATACCCATGTAGTGTATGTAAAACTTGAACATGAAGGGTTTACTGCCTGGGGAGAAGCGGCACTTCCTCCTTATCTTCCCGAAACACAAAAGTCAGTTGTTGAATTTCTTGAAGCTTTCAGCAAATCCATTTCTTCTAACTCTGTTGATGATTGGTTCGAGATGCTGAAACCTGAATCGGAAAACTTGAGTGCGAAAGCTGCACTTGATATGGCTCTGTGGAGCTTGAAATCGAAGATGGAGAATAAATCCATAGGAGAATTGCTCAACATAGAACAAAAAGATTTTCCACTTGATACTTATACTATCGGAGTTTCCTCATTTGATGAAATGAAACTGAAAGTGGAAGAAGCAAATCAATTTGGTTTTGAAATATTCAAGATAAAACTGAACGGAGAGAATGATGAAGAGATGATTGACAATTTTAGAAAGCTGACGAATAAGAAATTTGCAGTGGATGTAAATCAAGGGTGGAAGAACGTTGAAGAAGCAAAAGGTAAAATTGATTGGCTGAAAGAAAGTGGTTGTCTATTTGTTGAACAGCCACTTGAAAAGAGTTTAATGCATGAAATGAAACTGCTGAAAGAGAAATCATCGTTACCAATATATGCCGATGAAAGCTGTCAGCGGTTAAGTGATATTGAGAAACTCAAAGATAGTTTCGATGGCATTAATATTAAACTTATGAAGTGTGGAGGAACTACTGAAGCACATCAAATGATTTTGAAAGCTCGTGAACTTGGCTTGACAGTTTTGATTGGTTGTATGAGCGAATCATCGGTGGGCTGCACGGCTGCATCTCACTTAACTCCTCTTGCTGATTATGCAGATTTAGACGGATCATACTTAATTTCAAACGACCCGTTTGAAGGAATGAAAGTGGTAGATGGAAGAATAAGTATTTCGCAACTTCGGCTGAGCAATGCAAATTTGTTTTTATGAAATTGAATGTGGATGTAATTTTCGAGGATGATGATTTACTGATAGCCAATAAGCCATCGGGCTTAACGGTTATTCCCGACCGTATTCATCCAGAAAAAGAAACGGTGCAGACTATTCTCGAAAAGAAATTCGGAAAATTGTTTGTGGTGCATCGTATTGACCGAGGCACCAGCGGCATTCTATGCTTTGCCCGAAATGCGGAAGCGCACAAACACCTGTCGTTACAGTTTCAGAACCATCAAGTAAAGAAATTTTACAAAGCCATTGTAACCGGAAGGCTGCAAGGAAAGGAAGGAATAATAGATACTCCCATTGCCGAAAACAAGGTGCGCCCCGGCACCATGCTTATACACGTGCGCGGAAAGGATGCCCTCACTATTTTTATGGTGGAAGAACAATTTAAACATGCTGCCCTGCTGAATGTAGAAATTAAAACCGGACGTACTCATCAGATACGCGTACACATGGCTTCTGCCGGACATCCGTTATTGGTAGATGAAATATATGGCGGTTCTCCTGCTTTTTATTTTTCTTCTATAAAAAGGAATTATAAGCAGACTGAAGAAGAAGAACGACCCACTATTGCGCGCTTAACTCTTCATGCTTCTGAGCTAACATTATTGCATCCTTCATCAGAGAAGGAGATATCTTTCATTGCCCCTTTACCCAAAGATTTGGAAACAGTTTTAAAACTGTTGAGAAAATACGATTCTTTGCATTAGCTTTTTTATTGATATGAAGAAACGAAAAATGCCGCAGGTTTTACGTGCGGCATTTTTCGTTTCTGTTTATTATCTTTTATTTAATCAGCAACTACAGCTTTCTTTCCAGCACCTCCTCCAAAAGTATAACTTAACTGTACGGCAAAGTTTCTTGGATTTTCAATATAGGCAGGGCGTGGCGTGTAAATCGAATTAAGAAGATTCTTAACCACAAAAGCCACTCTTACTCCCTGTTTAAAATTATATGCTAAGTGCATGTTCCAAACTATATCACCCCGTCCGGTGCCTATAGCTTTACGCTCTTTTTCAGCGCGGTAGCGTTGCAATCCACCAAAAGCATCGGGATAGAAGGTAGTAAGCAGCGGGCTTATAAATGCGTAATCAATATTTTGCTGATAGCTGGTAAATTGCAAATTGGTGTTCCACTCTACACCTTTGCAAATAAGTGTAAGGTCGAATTTAAACACATGGTTGCTGCGGTATTTCAAATAATTTTTAGAAGAACTGGTGGTTTGAGAATAAGTGATGTAAGTAAGGGTATCATTGTTATCGGGGTTTCTATATGCGCTAGCTACAATATTAGCGGGCAGCTTGGTTGCAGAGTCTATACCGTTACCAATTTCATATCCTTCGTAATTATATAGTTTGAGTTTATCTTTCCAATTAATGGCACGAGGGTCTATAAAATTATAACCCAACACAATGTTCAATTCTACAGGTCCGAGTTTACCTTGCCCGGCAAGCATTATTTCGGTGCCCATAATACGAGCTGTACCTATGTTTTGAGATGAGAAACCAAGACCAAATAAGCGGTTGTAGTCGTTCCACCATGCCTGCGGACCAAACTGCCCAAAGGTAAACTCCATCATGTTCTCATATTGATTCCAAAAGAAAGCAGCATCGGCATAGCCCGCCCAGTTTTTGCCAATTTTAAAACCTTGTTTTATGCCTACCTCTGCACTATATCCTTTTTCAGGATTTAAATTTGGGTTAGATGCAATGGTAAGCGGACCTACCGAAGTAGTGATATATCTTTCGGCAATGGTAGGGTACCGGAAACCCTGACCAAATGAAGCACGGATATATGTAGCTTCTGCCGCCTGATAGTTAAGCCCTGCGCGGAACAAAGGGTAAGTTAGTTGCTTTAGAGAGTTGGTGTTGTTTATCAATACCTGTGCTCCGGTAGTTGAATCTTGCTCGTAGTGTTTCATTTGGAAATACTCCCACCTTGCTCCCACAGTAAAATTCAGCTTATTAAAGAATTTGAAATCAACCTGGCTATAAACGGCAAAATTCAAGCTGGAATTTTTGCCGAATAAACTTCCGGTTGCACCTTTAGGAGGGTTTACATCATCGTATATACTTACAGCTCCACCCACGTAATTAAAATCGAATCTCTTTAAATCAACTTTTCGCTGATACTGCAACTCGGCATAATACCTGTTGGGTACCGAACCCTGCCCTGTATTGTTGGTATTGGTGGCATTGAAAAACCGCCCAACAAATTTAAAGCGGTTGTTCTTTTTATCGGTGTATTCAAGAAACGGATCAATTGTAAAACGATATGTTTTATAAACAGTAATGGTATTGGAAAATGGTTTGTAGGCCAGCGAATCGAAGTTGACTCCCGTAATAGTGTTGGTACCATAGCCCTTCCAAAAAAAGAAGGTTTTCCCCCAACTATAATAGGCACTTACATTTACTCCCACAAATAAGCCGGGCACTTTTTTAACGCGGTAACGGTATTTTATATTACCTCTTGCAGCATGCGAATCGGATGAATCAAGATAACCTGTATTGTTATCAAACGCGCCACCTATTACCAAATCATGCTGCCCGAATTTTTGGCGGTGAGCAAAATTTAATCCTCCAAAAAGTGGAGCATTGGTTCCCCACCATTGAAATTTTTTGTTTGCCGGGTTGCCTGTAATGCCAGCATAAGTAGTTACCTTAGTATATGGTTCATTGGTAGGGTAGGCAGTTCTTACATTTATTACACCGTTTAATGCACCTGAGCCGTACAAAGCTGAGGCAGCGCCTTTAATCACTTCTACCTGGTCCACATTTTCCATCGGTACAATGTTCCACTTTGCATCATTTGCATCAGCAGTTAAAATAGGAAGGTCATCTACAAGAACTGATACCCGGCTACCGGCACCGTAGCTCCACCCTGCGCCACCACGTATGTTTACCTGACCATCGGCAATAGTTACACCGGGTACGCGAGTCATACCGCCATCTAAACTGGTTATGTTTTGGCTGGTAAGCGAACTCCCTTTTATTACATCCATCGAAACAGTTTCTTCTCCCAACTTCTTAGCATACTTACTTCCTGTAACTACGACCACATCAATCAGTTGTTGCTTTTCTCTCAGCACTACGTTCAATGTTTTCTTTTCATCGGCAGCCAGCGTTATTTTAATCTTCTGTTCTTCTTTTCCTATGTATCGTAACGATACATTATAGGTTCCTTCCGGAAGACTTATTTCATATAAGCCGTCAAAATCGGTAACAGCAGCCCATCCTTTACTGGCATCTATTACTACGTTGGCGCTAATGAGTGCCTCACCTACTTCATCGGTTATCTTACCGCTAAGTTTGGCATTTTGAGAGTAAAGAGAAAGGGATAAAACAGATAAGGCAAAGAGTAAGTAATGATTTAACTTCATGCTCGTTGTTTTTTTGGTGTGAGCAAAAATATCTTTGTTTTTGAAACGAAGAAATGACTATTGATTTTAAGAGCAAACAAAGATTGTCACAGTAGTGTCATTTTATTGTTAACAGCAAGATGAGAAGCAACAAAGGGCATTAATTTTACTTCTATATATTTGGCGCGTTGCCCAAAAGGGTTTTTGAGATAAAAACAAATTAAACGACATGAAAAAATTTATACTCTTTCTTTTAGTGCTGCTAAACACTGCTTATCAAACATTGAATGCGCAGTGCGCTACGTGTACTCCTGCGTTTATTACTTGTCCACCTACCGGTGGATTATGTAATAAGTTAGATACTGCTTATGCCAATCATCCATACGATAAGATTATTAATTTCTTTATGCCAAAAACGCTTACAAACCCAACGGTTTTGGCACAATGTCAGTGTAGTCAGGTAAATCTTCGCCAAATTAGAGTAACCGGAATAAGCGGTTTGCCGGGAGGAATAAATTATACCTTAAATAATGGAGGACAGTATGATGTTCAGAACGGAGATTCAGTAGGATGTGCACACTTTTGCGGAACTCCTCTTGTTCCCGGTTTGTACTCAGTTTCAGTTTATTTATTGGCTGATGTAACTGCCATTGGTACTCCCATCGGCAATGTAAATCAGAACAATAATCCGCAGCAATATTATGATACCCTGTTAGTGTTACCCGATACAGTAGGGGGTGTTGCATCGTTTACTTATGGTAATAACGGCTTTACTGCATGTAACTCCATTTCGATTGACCTTAATGCACTTTACGCTGCTCCAACACCAAATATGACCCGATACTTTTGGGATATAGCCGGACAAACTTCACAAGCTAAAACACCGGGCGTATATACTTTTACCAACACATCGCTTACTAAACCTGATACTTTTCCCGTGACATTGAGTACTGTGTTTTATAACTACACAGTTAAGAAAGTACAGATTGCCCAAGTTACAGGCGGGTATTGTGGCGATATAGAAGAACCCGCATGTACTTGCGCTGGAATTGGGCCAGACCCGTACGCAAAATTTACTCTGTTGGGGTTTAATAATATTGCTAACCAAGGAGGTAATGTGTGTACCAATATCAATTTTGATAATCTGAATGTGTCGATTCCTTTAGGAACACAAACTATTGATATGGAACTTTGGGATGCCGATAACGGGCCTCCCTTTGGCTCGCAAGATGACCAATTGGGAACATACACTCTCAATATCCATTTAGGACAAGAGAATTATTCAAATGGCAATGCTTATGGTTATGTGCAATTTGATACTGTTGCAGGAACCACTATAACAGAAACTTTGTACGTAATTGTAAATCCATATCCTGCAACTCCATCTATAATTCTTAGCAGCGATACTTTCTGTTCTGCTGATTCGGTGAGAATTTCTGTAAACAATACTTACAATGGCTACACTTTTGAATGGTATAGAGATACCGTGTATCTTACAGATGCCACTGATTCGTTTTTCTATTCCAACCAAGCAGGTAACTACAAAGTAAAAGTTACGAATCAATCTACAGGTTGTCAAGCAGAATCGGCATGGAAAGCTCTTGCCAGCGCGTCATCACCTCCGGCAACCATTTCTATTATTTTTAATGGCACCTCGGCATTTATATCTCCTTTTCCTTCTTCGGGTTTCTCGGCAGATTGGTACTATAACGGAAACTTGGTGACCGGGCAGAACGGAAAATTTCTTCCTTTTCTTGGTAATGGAGAATACAGGGTAGAACTTTATAATACCAACTTTCCATCGTGCCGTACATCTTCTTCTTCAGATAGCATCATATCGGGTATGAGTGAGCTCGAAGATAACTCTGTTTATAACCTGAGTATTTTTCCTAACCCAAACAGTGGCAAATTCATCTTAAAGTTTACGACAGAAGAAACACAAACTATTCAGCTAAATATTCAAAACTTAGTGGGTCAAATTGTTCTTAAAAGAAGAATAGAAAATTTTACAGGAGAGTTTGTTGAAGAGTTCAATGTATCAGATTGGGGCAAAGGAATCTATTTTATTTCTTTAGAAACTCAGAAAGGCAGACTGAATAAAAAAATTATAGTGAAGTAGGCAGGCTGTGATTATTCAGACTATGTGAATAATTTTTCGGAATTAATAAATGGATTGGTTACATTTGTAATATTAACTTAAACTAAAACGAACAAGCACATGAAAAAAGTAATTTTTACTCTCTTATCATTTGGTCTGCTATATCTGAACTCAAATGCTCAGTATTGCGGAAATTCAGGAACATCGCAATGTACTCCCAGCGGAACATTAACTAAGCCGGGATTGAGTCCGAATTCAGATAGTCTACCTCCTGTAATTAACGGAGATGTTTCAACTACGCAGATTCAATTTAAGAATTTTGACACTATCCGTTTTGGTGGTCAATTGCTTACCATCCAGACTTTGAAAATTGATTCTATCGAAAACCTTCCTGCCGGTCTCTGCTGGGCGACAAATAAAACAAATAACACTTTCAGCAATCAGGAAGACGGGTGCATAAGAGTGAGCGGAACAGCGTGTTCTCCTCCAGGTCAGCACAAACTTAGAATTATTGTAACCGTAAACGTAGGTATACCAATTCAAACAAATGCTGATGCTGCGGGTCTTAAGTATTATGTAAGAGTAAAGAATTCGGGCGATGCAGATACACAGGTTGATACAACACAAACCCAGGCAAATCCATTTATCGCATATGGTGGTGCTCAAAACTGTGTTAACGGCATTGGTGAAATCGGAAGCATCCAAAATTCTTTGAACATTGTTCCTAATCCTTTTAACCGCAATGCTGAGGTAACTTTCTTTTCTGATAAGTCAGGTAATATGACTGAAAGAATCACTAACATGATTGGCAGCGAAGTTTACAGCAAAGAAATGGAAGTAAGAGCGGGAGAGAATAAATCTGTTATTGACAGAAACAACCTTCCTGCCGGAGTTTATTTCTACTCTATAGGTGATGGGAAAAACCTTGTAACTAAGAGATTAGTTGTTTCAGAATAATTCTGTTGAAAACTTTAACGAAAAAGTCCCCTGTTAACTCGGGGGACTTTTTTATTTTGTAAAGCGAAACATTCGCTTTTTGTTTAACCATAAACCTAATTATGAAAAAAGTAATCTTTACCATTTCATTTCTTACAGTAGTTCTATTTAGTAACAGCGTTTTTTCTCAGGCTTGCTTAAGCGGTAGCAACCCCAATGCCTGCTCACCTACGGGTGGTCCTGCTTCAGGCGGTTTTGAAGATCCGAATACCACTCCGTGTATAGTTCAGGGTACCGCATATAATTATTCTTTGCAGTTTACCATGTATGCAGTTTTTAATTATCTGGGCACTCAAAATGTAGACAGTATCCAGTTTACATCTATTGATAATCTTCCCTGCGGTTTATGCTGGGCGGTAAACCAAACGGATAAAACCTATAATGCAAACGAAGATGGTTGTATCAATATAAAAGGAACTACTACAGATGCAGCAGGTCAATACAAATTAGCCTTGGCACTTAAGGCATGGATTAATGGAAATGCTACCGGGTTACCAATTCCTGCATCGCTTGTGGATCAAACTGGAATTAAAATATTGTTACGTGTAAAGGCTCCTGCAGGAGTTTGTGTTACTCCTGATACTTCGGGTAGTGCAAACAATTTGACAGCATCTATTACATGCCCTGTAGGCATAAACGATATTGCCGGCAATATTTTTTCGGTAAACTTGGTTCCAAACCCAATGAATTCAACTAGCATTTTGTCTTTTGTTTCAGAAAAAACTGCTCTTTATACCGTTCGTATTTCAGATGTGGCAGGTAGAGTTGTTTCTTCAAAAGAAGTAGAAGCAAAACAAGGCGTTAACTCTGTTACTATCGAAAGAAATCAGTTGTCGGCAGGTGTTTATTTTCTTTCCCTTACAGACGGCAAAAATGTTGTGACAAACAGATTCTCTATAGCAGATTAGTTTCTGTAAAACATAAAAACTGCAAATGGCGCGGGTATATTTATCCGCGCCATTTGTTTTATGCCACCACAACTGTATTTTAGCAACTCTAAAATAAATCAATGAAGAGCATTCAAACATGGTTAGATGAATACGGAGTAAGCCATCAAAACTCAACCAATAAAACTATTCACTGGATTTGTGTGCCGCTGATATTTTTCAGCATTACAGGTTTATTTTACAGCATTGAACTTCCTTTTAATATTGGAGGAGGAATGAATTTTAATCTGGCAATTATCATGCTCGCAGGCGTAATCGCTTATTATTTTTTTCTGTCAAGAACACTTTGGATAGGCATGCTGCTGTTCGCAAGCATTTGTATGTTGGTTTGCTATTCCATAAAGCAAACAGGCGCTCCGTTATGGTTAGTGAGTGTTATTGTTTTTGTTGCTGCATGGGCTGGTCAGTTCTATGGGCATCATGTAGAGGGAAAGAAACCATCCTTTATTAACGATTTGCAATTTCTGATGATTGGTCCTGCTTGGTTAATGAGTTTTATTTATAAAAGACTTGGAATAGCTTATTAAATTTTTATCCCCCTAAAAATCCGCACTATGAAAAAGAGGTTAATTGTAATTGCTATTGTTTTAATAGGAGGTTTGAATTTCTCGGCTTCTTATAAGCCTGAGAGTCAATCACGCACGATTGTAAATAAAATGCTTAAAGCAATAGAAACACACAAAGGGTGTATCTATACTATGCGCAGCGAAGAGAGGATTTTATCTATGAAGACCGGCTTGCGCGGTGGCGATATTCTTACCAAGATAAATGTAAGCCCTCGCAAAACATATATGAAGATGGTGACAGACCCGAATAAAGGAACCGAGATTTTATATGCAGAAGGAGAGCGTGGCAACAAAGCATTGGTTAACCCCGGTAAGTTTTTACCAACCATTAAACTAAGCCCTTACAGTTCGTTGCTTACTAAAGACCAACATCATACAATGTTATCATCCGGATTTGGATTCGTTGCAAAAATAGTATCTCAAGGAGTTAAGAAAGCGGATGAACAGCAGCGATTTGACGAAGCCTTTAAATATGTGGGTGATGTAACATGGAACGGTAGAAGTTGTTATAAACTTTTGATTGAAGACCCAACTTATACTTACACCACTTACGTTGCTAAGAAAGGAGAGAACATGTTTAACGTGGCTGCCAAATTTCTTGTTCCTGAGTATAGCATGGTGGAATTAAGCGGAGTAAAAAATTTTGAAGAAGATCTTGGCGGAAAAACATTGAAGATTCCAACGAGCTACTCAAAGAAAACAGTTATGTATATTGATAAGGAAAATAACTTCCCCATTTTTCAAGAGGTAAGTGATGACAAAGGAATTTTTGAGCGTTACACCTTTTACAACTTGGTAGTGAATCCTGTTTTTAAAGCAGATGAATTCACCGAAGGTTTTTCGGAGTATAATTTCTAATTTCTTTCAGCAAGAAGATATAACACAGCCATTCTGATGGCTACTCCGTTCTCGACCTGTTGCAGAATAATAGATTGCTTTGAATCTGCTACATCGCTGTTCAACTCAACACCTCTGTTGATAGGTCCCGGATGCATGATGGTAATGTTCTTTTTTATTGAATCAAGTATTTCTTTATTCACTCCATAAGAAAGGGAGTATTCGCGTAGTGAAGGAATAAATTTTATATCCGTTCTCTCCAGTTGAATGCGGAGTACGTTTGCCACATCGCACCACTCGAGTGCCTTTTTTAGATTAGGTTCATACGTTACACCCAACTCCTCAATATACTTTGGAACAAGCGTGGGCGGACCACACACTTTTATTTTAGCGCCCATCTTGAGCATAAGAGGAATATCTGAGCCAGCTACGCGCGAGTGTTTAATATCGCCTATAATGAGATAGTTGAGTCCTTTGAGTGTTCCGAATTTTTCTAGAACAGAATATCCGTCAAGCAAACCTTGTGTTGGGTGTTCATGTGTGCCATCACCGGCATTGATAATACTTGCATTGATATGTCGCGAAAGAAAATTTGCGCTGCCCGAACTGTAATGGCGCATAACAATCATATCTACTTTCATGGCAAGAATATTTCTTACCGTGTCTAAAAGCGTTTCTCCTTTTTTTACTGATGAACCTGAAGAGGAGAAATTGATAGTATCGGCACTCAGTCTTTTTTCTGCCAGTTCAAATGAAATTCTTGTGCGGGTAGAATCTTCAAAGAAAAGATTGGCAATGGTGATGTCGCGGAGCGAAGGAACTTTCTTTATAGGTCGCTGAAGTATTTCCTTGAAGTTAGTGGCGGTTTGAAAAATAAGTTCAATGTCCTGTTTACTCAGATACTTTAAACCGATAAGATGTTTCTGGCTTAATGCGCTCATTGAACTATTGCTTTTTCATTGTTAATCTTTGTCTTCAATCATCCAAACCTTATCTGCTCCATCTATTTCCTTCCATTCTACTTTTACTTTTTCAGATGTGATAGAGTCAATTACTTTACCTACATATTTCGCCTGTATCGGTAAATGACGCTGCAATCTTCGGTCTATAAGTACGAGTAGTTCCACATCGGCAGGTCTTCCGTAATCAAGTATGGCATCTAGCGCGGAACGAATAGTTCTGCCGGTATAAAGCACATCATCAATCAGGATAATGTTTTTGCCTTCGAGCGAAAATTCAATATTAGTTTCATCAGCAACCATAGGTTTGCCTTTCAAACGAAAATCATCGCGATAGAAAGTAATATCAAGTTTACCGTACTCAATATTTTTCTTCTTAAGTATCTCGGTAAGTTTTTTATAAATGCGATTGGCAAGAAAAACTCCACGTGGTTGCACTCCTATAATAGCTGCTTCGGAAAAATCTTTGTGTTGCTCAATTAACTGATGGCAAAGGCGAGTGATGGTAAGGTCTAACTTTTTGCTGTCGAGGATTACCCGTGGTTGCATTGGGATTTTGATTGCGCGAATATAACCAGAAAACTGAATAGTGAAGTTCTGATAAATCTTTGCCAATTCCTTTTTGAAATGTTCACCTCTTTTTTTATTATCTTTATAATACAAAGAGGCTTGTAAGCCGGAGTAACTATTTCGACCCCCACTACGGTAAAAGTTTCTTGTAACTCTGTAAATTTTATGCAGAGCAGCGAAACAGAAGAATATTTTTTACCTGATTATTCACTTTTTTAAAATCAATCATTATGGAAATTTTAAAAGAATTATGGCAAATGCCTATGCTGTGGAATTTAGTAATTCCTGTAGCGGCTGTTTTATTGTTTGTTGCATTTTTGGTTTGGGACTCCGGACATTTACCAATGGAAAGAAAGATAATGAACCGCTTGCGCAAGAACCGCAGAGCGCACCATCGTGGCGCACATCATACTTAAAAGTTATCCTTCCCAGAGGAGATTTTACCTTTTTATGTGCGTGTGCGCAGGGAGAAATTGTCTTTTTCAGAGGAGATACATAGGCAGGAACTCCACAGGGTGTGCATAACATATTGGGGAATTTCTTTTGCGGGACGAATTGGGTTGTTACTTTTCGGTCACTAAAACCAATTAAACATGGCAACAAAAAAGAAAGCAGCCGCTAAAAAAGCAGCTCCAAAAAAAGCAGCGAAAAAAGCTGCTAAACCAAAAGTAAAACGCAAGCCTAATGCAGCGTTTATGAAAGCCTTAACTCCAAGTGCAGCTCTTGCAGCAGTAATCGGTGCAAAACCGGTTCCACGCACTGAAGCGGTTAAGAGAGTTTGGGATTATATCAAGAAGAACAAACTTCAAGATTCCAAAAACAGACGTAACATCAACGCTGATGACACTCTTGCTAAAGTTTTAGCTGGAAAGAAGACAGTAAGTATGTTTGATTTGGCAAAACACTTGAGCAAGAATCTATCTTGATTTTTTTCTGCCATTAAAAAAATGTCCCGACAAAT
>JBKJJB010000261.1:0-9693 GCA_046598235.1 Chitinophagales bacterium | reverse complement strand
TGTAGCAGCCAGTCCGCGCGCGGCAATTGTTTTTAAACCGGCTACAGGTCATAACATTCGTATTACTTACAACCGAGCTTTCGATTCGCCTACCACACTCAACCAGTTTCTCGATTTATCAAACGGATTAATACCAAACGGTATCAATGTGCGAGGTATAGGCAATCCTTATGGATGGAATTACAAATATGATGACGCTACGGGAGGAATTCAATTTAGAACGGCACCTTATGGTGGCAATGGCGAATGGGTAACCTATGGCGACTACAGTAAGAATTATGTTTGGTTTGATTCTCTTTTCACTTTGGTTAAAAATGGTTTCAAGGCAAGACCCGGAGTTGACCCCAATCAGATTGAAAGTATTTTCAACAATGTGTTTAATGGTATTGCCGGACAAGGCGGAACCATTGATAGCGCAAAAATGATATTGCTTGATTACGCCAACTTTGCAACTACTAAAGATTACGGTTCAAGCATACAAAACGTAAACAACTTTAAGAACCTGAAGAAAATAAACAACTCTTATACTCAGACTCTGGAGTTGGGTTACAAAGGTTTAATTGCCGGAAAACTTTCTATTCAGTTAGATGGATACTGGACAAGAATCAGCAACTATGTAAGTGCACTTAGGTCAGCATCGGGTGCTGTAATGTTCGATTGGCAAACGTATTTAGGTCAAAAAGCACCCGGAGGTAAGTTGTACGATAATCTTAAACAGTTAGGAGGGTTTTTAGATAATGCACTTATTGGTGCAGGATTAAACGGAAACCCAGCTTTGCAAAATTCTTCAATAGTAGTTCCCGATTCAACAACTACTTGGGATGAGTTAGTGGTATTGATGAATCAAATACCAATTGGCGTAGTTACACCTAACGATCCTACCTATGTAAACTCTGATTACATTGTTACTTTCCAAAACTTAGGGCAGTTAGATGTGTTTGGTATCGATTTCGGATTGCAATACAACATAGTTGAAAGTGCGCGGCATAATGTATCGGTGGGTGGAAGCATGAGTTGGGTAAATAAAGATCAGTTGACTCTTTCTTCTGGCGAGAACGTTCCGTTGAATGCGCCTAAAGTAAAAGCATCAGCCACATTCGACCACACTTTAAACAAATCGGGATTCGGATATGGTTTAACCTTCCGTTATCAAATGGCTTACGAAGCTAACTCGGCTGTATATTCAGGTCAAGTAAAACCTGCTTACATACTCGATGCACGGGTAAGTTATCGTCCGAGCTTCTACAAAGGTTTGCTATTGGCAATCAATGTAAACAATGCCACTAACTATCAGTGGCGCAGTTTCCCTGGAACACCGTTGATGGGAACACAATTCTACGCGAAAGCACAGGTAACTTTCTAAAAATGTAATCTGACCCTCGGCTGATGTAACTTAAGCGTAAAAAAGTGTGCAGTCACCCCGAACTTGTTTCGGGGTCTCTTCTGTGGCTGGGATGCTGAAACAAGTTCAGCATGACTTTCTCACAAGTTAGGTGCCGTCAAGTGGAGAGTCACAAAACCATGAAACAACTCTTTTCCTTAAAACCCAATCTACTCTGATTGGGTTTTTGTTTTTTAGTTATAGCGAAAATCTATATTTGTCAATCCACTAAACGACACACAAGTGAAACATTTTTATTTAACAGCGCTAGCAGTGCTATTCTCGGTCATTGCTTTTGCCACCGACAACTGGAAAACTTATTTTAAAAACAACGATGTAGAAATTCTCTTCCGGCATTCCGAATGTCATGACGAACACAATGGAATTCACCAACAAAAAGTGTTATTGAAATTTGTAAATCTTACTGATAAAAACACGGAAATTACTTTTAACTGTGAATATACTTACAGCAGTAATGTTGTTTCTAAACCCGACAAATCAACATTCCGTGTTTCCTTAAACCCGAAAGAAATAAAACAAGGAGAGTGTGATACACCGGATAAAGCTTTCGTGTTTTTTTCGAAGCAGTTAAATTTTGTTTCCACAGAGGTAAAGAAATTTGAATTGAAAAATGTTTCTGTAAAAACTATTCAATAAGCATCGATGAAAAAACTATTACACGTTCTGATTTTTTTCCTCGCTGCACAAAATGTTTTTTCACAGGGATGTATTGTTACCGAAACTATTCCTAGAGATACTATCGTTTGCGGTGAAAGTATTTTTCTTACTGCGTTTGGTCGCGGACAAGGCATTGCACTTCTTTCAGAAAATTTTAATACCGGCAGTTACGGACCCGGCTGGTCAGCTACGCAGCAAGCTATGTGGAATAATCCATGCAGTTCTGGCGGAGTAGATGGCACTACTCATATTTGGATGGGCAACTCTTCACCGGTGCCGCGCATTCTTACAACTACATCCTTTAATCTAAGCAGTTGCACTAACGCAGGTGTTACTATCTGTTTCGATCTGCTCTTTGCCGAACAGGGAAACTCAGCACCCTGCGAAGGACCCGATGAACCGCAGGAGGGAATATATCTGCAATATTCGATAAACAACGGAGCTACTTGGGTGGATATAAATTATTTCGACCCCAATGGCGGCAATGATCCGCAATTAGTAAACTGGAGTAACTGGTGTTTCCCAGTGCCTGCTGTGGCACTTACATCCAATACTTTATTCCGCTGGTTTCAGGATGCCGATTCGGGTGCCGACTACGACCATTGGGGAATTGACAATGTTGTAATCTATTGCAACGATCCAACTTACAATATTGTATGGACACACGATGGTTATAGTGCCGGACCGGTTGGAGGAACGAATCCTACACCTGTTGCTCCGCGCACAACAACAAGTTATATAGTAGTAATGAGCAACGGGACTGTTACCTGCCGCGATACGGTAAGAGTTGTAGTTCGCAACCCCACTATAGTAGTAAATGCTGGAAACGACACAACAGTTTGCAACGGACAATGTGCAACTCTTAACGCGACAGCAAAGATTATTCAGAAGCCCGCTAAGACTCCTACTTATACTAATCAAGAGCAGGCAACCATTACTGGTGTTCCGGGGTTCCCTGGGTTTCCGCCTTTTATTCCTGCTACTCCCGGTTCGGCATTTTTAAACATGGATATTAATATCACTAACCTCAATTTGAATACTGTTCAGAACGGTTATATAACAAGTGTATGTATTGGTTCATTGAACATGATTCTGTTTGCAGGGGTAGAAATTTTCGATATTTGGTTAGTCTGTCCCAGCGGTGATTCGATTCTTTTAGTCAGAGATAGTACGCTTACCGGAAATGCACTTACTAATACTTGTTTTGTTCCATCAGGTAGTAATATTACTTCTTCCACTTCTCCTTACACCGGAAGTTTTTCTCCTAATCAGTCTTTTAATAATCTTACCGGTTGCGATGCCAATGGAGTTTGGTCTTTGCATTTTGTGGCAGTTTATAATGGCATTACATTGCCCACGGGATTCTTCAACAATTGGTCTATTTCTTTTAATGACCCTGAAATTGCTTACACCGGAAATTTTACTTGGAACCCGACAACAAACATGACAAACTCAAACACACTTACTCCAACGGTTTGTCCTCCCCCTAATACTTATACCATTACAGTTTCGGATACCGCAAACTGCGTTACGTTAAGCGATGCGGTAACTGTAAACACTCAAGCATGCTGCGGTTTAAGTGCCACTATTGCAAGAGTGCAACCAACTTGTGCAGGAAGCAATGGTTCAATTAATGTTACTCCTGTTCCCGCAGGTTTATATTCTTATGTATGGAATGATGGTAATATTTCGCAGAATAGAACCGGATTAGCAGCAGGAAACTATTGTGTAACTATTACCGATACTAATACACCAACATGTACTTTCGATACTTGCATCACTCTCAACTCAAACAGCACTTTAGCGGTATCATTTACTAATCCGGTAAATCCAACCTGCGCAGGTAATGATGGAGCAATTACAGCAACACTTGCAGGAGGAACGGCCCCTTACACGGTAGTTGTTGATACAGGAGGGGCACCAATAACTTTTCCTCCTATTCCATTTCCTATTTCACAAACTATTCCGGGTTTACCTGCAGGAACTATAGATGTAACTGTAACTGATGCTCAAGGTTGCATAGCTACTGCTACTGCTACTCTTACTGCTCCTACTAACTGTTGCGTGTTTACTGTAAGTGCGGCTATTACACAGCCATCGTGCGCTCAAACAAACGGAAGTATTGCACTTACTCCCGCCAATGGCTCTGGAAATTATTCTTACAACTGGAGTGGAGGATTAGGAACTACAAATTCTATTTCAAGTGTTGGGGTAGGAACTTATAATGTAACCATTACCGACAATGGATTTGCCAACTGTTTTATTGATACTTCGTTTACACTTAATTCAAACAGTACTTTAGCAGTGTCATTTACCAATCCGGTGAATCCGACTTGTGCGGGTAATGACGGTTCTATTACGGTAAACCTTGCGGGCGGAACTGCTCCTTATACAGTAGTGGTTGATACCGGAGGCGCACCTATTACTTTCCCTCCTATACCTTTTCCAATTTCACAAGCAGTGCCGGGTTTGCCTGCAGGAACAGTAACAGTAAATGTTACCGATGCACAAGGATGCACCGCCACAGCAACGGCTACACTTACAGCACCAACCAACTGCTGCACCTTTACGGTGAGTGATATAATTATTCAACCCGCTTGCGGGCAGAACGATGGCTCTATTACTTTAACTGCTGCCAACGGCTCAGGAAATTATTCTTACAGTTGGGGAGGTGGATTGGGCACTGCCAATTCTATTTCTAGCGTAGCTGCCGGAAATTATGCAGTAACCATTACCGATAATGCTTATGCCAATTGTTTTATTGATACTTCGTTTTTGCTTACTAACCCGAACGGACCAATCATCGACAGTTTTAAAATATTGAACGTAAGTTGTACGGGTAACGGAAGCGATGGCTCGGCAAGTGTATATGCTTCGAGTGTAAACGGAGTAAATGTTAGTACGGGATATACATGGAGCAACACAACTCTTGATACAGATGACACACAAAGCGGTTTAGCAACGGGAACTTATTTATTTACCGTTACAGATTTAGCGGGTTGCAGCACACCCGGCAGTGTAACTATTGGTTTGGATGCCGGATGTTGTTTCCTTCAGATAGCAGCTACGGTAGTTCCGCCTACCTGCGGATTAAATAATGGTTCTATTACTATCAACGAAACTACTGCCGGCACTCCTCCTTACACCTATTCGATAGATGGGGTAAACTATCAGGCATCCAATATCTTTACTGGTGTGGCTTCGGGAAATTACAATGCCATTACTTTAGATGCCGGTTTGTGCAGCGATACTGTTACTGTGGTTGTTCCTTCTTCCAGCAATAATTTATTAGTAACTATTACTGCGGCAGATGTTAGCTGCTTTGGCGCGAATGACGGCACTGCCGATGCGGTGGTTGCAGGCGGTACTATTCCTTATTCTTATATCTGGAACACAAATTCCACTTCTTCTGCCCTTACTTCGCTTACCGATGGAAATTATTCGGTAACCGTTACCGACCTAAGCGGATGCAGCGGTTCTGCTTCGGCAACAATTACCGAGCCGCAGCAAGTTACGGTGAGCTTAGGCAGCGATACTGTAGTTTGCCAAGGGCAGCAAGTAACATTAAGCATTACCGGAATTTATAACTCCTATACATGGAGCACTGGTGAGGTTTCTCCTTTTATTATTGTAACCGATTCGGGAAGCTACGCTATAACCGTAACCGACATTAACGGCTGCACCGCTACCGATGCAGTGGAAGTAACCGCAGTGCCATCTCCGGTAGTTGATTTGGGAGAAGATAAAATTGCTTACGATGGCGACCATGTGGGCTTGTTTGCGAATGTAAACTTAGGTAATGCTAACGGAGGCACTTACAATTGGCAGCCCGATACTTTACTTACCTGCTTCGATTGCCAGAACACGGTGGCATATGCTTACGATACTATTACTTATGTGGTTTTTTACACCGACCCTAACGGTTGCACAGCATCGGATGATGTTACCATATATGTAAGCCCGATAAAAAATATTTTTTGGCCCAACGCCTTTACGCCTAATGGCGATGGCAACAACGATATTTTTATTCCGTTCGGAAGTACCGTGAAACAAATTTCGTGGGCAGCCTTTAACCGCTGGGGCGAAAAGGTTTTCGACTCTAATAATTTCTTTGTTGGCTGGGATGGATATTATAAAGGAGCGCCTGCGCCTGCCGGAGTTTATGTATATAATGGTAAAGCGGTAATGTTGAATAATGAGGAAAGGACTTTTAAGGGAAGTTTTACGCTTATCAGATAAAGGGATAGGATAAAATATATTTGAAACTGGAATTCAGCAAAAAACATAAAATAATAAAATATGAAATACATTTTACCTGCATTTTTAGGAATGCTGCTATCCATTAGTATATCTGCTCAAACTACTTCGAATAACTGGTCAGCTTCATTAGAAACCCATAAGGTTTTTATCGAAAACAAAGGACAGTTTAATAACCTCAATAATTTGCCGGGCAGCGAAGTGCTATTTGCTACCGAAAATTATTTCAACCAAATTCTGTTTACCAAAAACGGATTGACTTACCGCTTTGAGGAAAGGATTAGACCCAATAAAGCTGAGCGCCAAAGAAGAGAAAGAGAGATGAAGGAAGAAATAAAAAAGGGTAAAACAATCAGCCATGAAGAAATGGAGGAAGAGGAACATAAATTCACTATCCGCAAAGACTATGTTCAAATGCAATGGGAAAATGCCAGCCCTAATGTAGTAGTTAAAGGAGTAGAGAAAGTAACACCATATTACAATTATGGAACTATCAGTTATGTAAAAGCATACAGTAAGATTGTGTATGAAAACATTTATCCCGGCATTGATGTGGAATATGTTTTTCATCCCGAAGGCGGCATAGAGTATTCGTTCATTTTACATCCCGGGGCTG
Source organism: Chitinophagales bacterium (assembly GCA_046598235.1). Taxonomy (GTDB): domain Bacteria; phylum Bacteroidota; class Bacteroidia; order Chitinophagales; family LD1; genus Bog-950. The sequence continues at coordinate 2,761 of JBKJJB010000261.1, read as the reverse complement.
ATGCTTCGCAGATTAAAATGAAATATTCGGATGTGAGAAACATTAAAATGGATGAAAAGAAAAATATTCATTTCCCTACTCTGTTTGGCGATATTGTTGAACATGCGCCTCAAACTTTTTATTCGAATAAGAAGACGCAGGAAATTTCTTCAAAAGTTGTATTGAACGGAACAACAGTTTCGTTTGCATTAGGAAACTACGACCGCACAAAAGAAGTAGTTATTGACCCTTGGGTTCAAACTCCTTCGTTTGCCACACAGTGGGATTGTGTTTGGGAATGTGAAAAAGACGCAGCCGGAAATGTGTACATCATTGGTGGAGTGGATAACCTGCAATTATTAAAGTACAACCCGACAGGTGCCTTGCAATGGACATATACTACTACTTATGATACTTCTAATACATGGCTTGGAACTTTTGCTACTGATAACGCAGGAAACTCATATGTAACGGAGGGTACGGGTACCGGGCTTCATAAAATTAATACCAACGGTGGCTTGGTGTATAACAATACAAATGTGGGCGGAGCAGGAATTTCAACTGAGCTTTGGAGTATATCTTTCAATTGCGACCAAACAAAATTAGTAGTAGGCGGAACCGGTGGAAATATTCCTCCTCTGCCTTACATCTATAATATTGATATGGTGTCAGGAAATTCAACCGGTAATGTGCAGGTAACAGGTGGGGTTCTTTTACCAAATACTCAGGAGGTGCGATGTATAACACCATGCGGCAACGGCAAATATTATTTCCTTACTCATGATTCAATCGGCTATCTGAATGAGAATTTTACTGTATGTGCAAACCCGTCAAGTGCTGTTAAATACAATCCTCATACTTATGGTTTGGCTTATTCGGTTCAAAATTTCAGAGTAAATAATACAGGTGTGGCGGCTATGAAGGCATACGGAGGTTTTATTTTTGTAAACAGAGGAAACCAATTACACAAACGCGATTTTGCTACAGGTGCATTGATTACTTCGGTTACTATACCAGGAGGTGGCTTTATTACACAATTCGGACGCTCGGTAGTAGAAAACAGCGGAATTGACATTGATAACTGCGGTAATATTTATGTGGGAGCAAAAAATCAGGTAGTAAAATTTGATCAGAACCTTGCACAACTTGCTACTTACCCAACTACCAACTCGTTTAATGTATATGATGTACACGTAAGCACCAACGGAGATATTATTGCTTGCGGCTCAAACGGTAATTCATCTTCGGGAGCAAGGCAAGGATACATCCAGTCGTTTGCGGCAAGTGCTTGTGCCCCTGCAGTACAAACCTGTTGCGATGCAAGTATTTGCGGAGCAAACCCTGTTTGCAGCTCAGCTGCGCCATTCGCTTTAACCCCTTCTACACCCGGAGGTGTATGGAGTGGTACAGGTATTACCAATTCTTCAACCGGACAGTTTAGCCCTTCGGTGGCGGGTCCCGGGGTGCATGTTATACGCAATACCCTTGGCTGCGGAAGCGACTCGATAAGAATTACTGTAAATAACTGTCCCCCTGTTACAGCATGCAGAGAACAAAATGGTGACATAACTGCAGCGGGCGGATCAGGAACTTATGCCTGGGCGCAACAAGTGCAACAACAAGATTGTAGTAATTGTCTTTTTCTTTGTTTCCCTTCGGGTTGCGAAACCACTGTAAATGTTTGGCAGAATTTTTCCACGGCTGCTACGGTTACGCCTCCAAGCTATCCCCTTCGTGTTACTGATGAATACGGAACTTCACTGACTATTGCCTCTTTAGGATCTTTACCTGCTTGTTCTGCATGCGCGCTCACAGCATCTGCCTCTTCCTCTAACGCTACTTGCGGTAGCAGCAACGGAAGTGCAACAGCAACTGCTTCGGGTGGAACTCCATCAGGTTATTTATGGAGTAATGGAGGAACCGGTGCTACTATTTCAAATGTAGCTGCAGGTATTTATACGGTAACAGTTACAGGCGGTGGATGCACAGCTACCGCAAGTGTAACAGTAGCGCAAACAGGAGCGGTTACTACTACTACATCCTCCACCAATGCAAGTTGCGGGGCAAGCAATGGTTCGGCAACAGTAACACCAAGCGGAGGTAACGGTTCGTTTACTTATTTATGGAGCAACGGTGGAACATCTGCTATTATTTCGAATGTAACAGGAGGAAATTATACTGTTACAGTTACCAGTGCAGGTTGCACAGCTACGGCAAGTGTAACGGTAGCTCAAACAGGAGCAGTTACTACTTCAACATCTTCCACCAATGCAGGATGTTCGCCAACAGGTTCGGCAACAGTAACACCAAGCGGAGGCAATGGTTTGTTCACTTACTTGTGGAGTAACGGAGGAACGGGTGGAACTATTTCAAACATTGCTGCGGGAACATATACTGTAACTGTTACCAGTGCAGGATGCACGGCTACAGCAAGTATAGCCGTAAGTGCAGTAGGCGCAGTAAGTGCAAATACTTCTACTACCAATGCGGGATGCACCAGTACCGGTTCTGCTAGTGTAACTGCATCGGGAGGAACGGGTTCGTTTACTTATCTGTGGAGTAACGGAGGAACGGGAGCAACTATTTCAAATATTTCCGGAGGCACTTATACCGTAACTATAACTAGCGGAAACTGTACTGCCACTGCCGTTGCTTCAGTAATCTCAGCGGACGGTGTTACTCTTTCACCGGCATCCACCAATACTACCTGCGGAAATAGTAATGGCGCAGCGAGTGTAACTACTACTACCGGTACAGCACCTTTTACTTATTTGTGGAGTAC
>JBKJJB010000153.1:0-3777 GCA_046598235.1 Chitinophagales bacterium | reverse complement strand
TTTCAATCGTTCGATGGTTTTGAAAAAACAAAAGATATGATGGCGGGTGATGACGATTTGTTTGTAAACGCAGTAGCAAACGGAAAGAATACAGAAGTATGTATTGACAAAGATGCTTTTACTTATACTAAAGCTGCAACTACTTTTAGTGAATGGCTCAATCAAAAGCGCAGACATTTGCGTTCGGGATTCAAATACAAAATTCATCACATAGCCATTTTGTTTTTGTTTGCACTAAGTAGTTTATTGTTTTATGCAACGTTCACTTTTGTAGCAGTCAATCAAGAATGGCTGAAAATTTCTTTAGCAATTTTCTTCGGCACTTTACTGTTGAAATTGTTCTCTACTTTCCGGGTGTATAGAAAACTCGGGTATGAAGATTTGCCTCTGTTTTCGCCAGTATTAGATGTGCTTTACACAGGTTATCTGCTGCTGATATTTTTCTTATTATTGCTAAAACCTAAAGACACTTGGACTTAAATTCGAAATTTTCACCGCGCGCTCAGGAAGACCTGGAGTTGGTAGCAAAAGCTAAAGTAGGTGACCAGGTTGCTTTTGGTAAGTTGATGACGCGCTATCGCGACTCAATTTTCTTTATGGTATTGAAGATGGTTCACAACCGCGATGATGCCGAGGATTTGACACTCGAAGCTTTTGGTAAAGCATTTAATAATATCTCCAACTACTCGGCCGACTTTGCTTTTAGTACCTGGCTTTTTAAAATAGCTACGAATAATTCAATCGATTTTATTCGAAAGAAAAGATTGCAAACTACCTCGCTTGACCATACTACCACCACGGACGATGGAGAAACTACACCCATTGCAGTAAGAGACCATTCAGCTAACCCTGAAGAATCAATGGTAAAGGAACAGCGCGCTGCAAAAATTCGTGCGGCTATCGAAAAACTTTCTCCTAAATACCGTTCGCTTATTGAGTTGCGTTATCTCGATGAACTTTCGTATGAAGAAATTGCCGAGAAACTTGATTTACCTCTCGGCACTGTAAAGGCGCAACTCTTCCGCGCTAAGGATATGCTCTACAATACACTCAAAGTAACTAAAGAGAAATATTAGATGTTAATGGTTAATAGTTATCAGTTAATGGTAAAATGCAACTTTGCGCTATTTATTGCGCTTAGTAATTAACCTGTAACTATTGGTTTTAATGGAACTCGTTCTCAAATACTTTCCCGACATTACTCAAGATCAGATTCATCAATTTTCTTCTCTTCAGAAAATTTATTCTGAATGGAACGAAAAGATAAATGTGATATCCAGAAAGGATATTGATAATTTGTACGAGCGGCATATTCTTCATTCGCTCAGCGTTGCAAAATTTATTCAGTTTAAACCTGCCACTAAAATTATGGACTTGGGAACCGGTGGCGGATTTCCCGGAGTTCCGCTTGCTATTCTCTTTCCCGGTTCGCGATTTCACCTGGTAGATTCTATTGGTAAAAAATTGACAGTGGTTGATGCAGTAAAGGAAGAAATTGGATTGAAAAACATTTTCACCTTTCATTCGCGCGCAGAGCAACTGGAATTTCAATATGATTTTGTGGTGTCGCGGGCAGTAGCTCCTTTAGCAGATTTACTTATGTGGACTAAAGGTAAATACCTTTCAAAAAGCAATCATGCAGTAGGCAATGGTTTAATTTGTTTAAAGGGAGGAGATGTAGATACCGAAATATCGGAAGTGAAGAATGCAAGGAAAATTGCGATTGCTGATTTCTACAGAGAATCTTTTTTTAAAGATAAATACATCATTTACTCCGGGCAGTAGGTAATTCATGAACTTGTCATTTTAACCTAAATACCGTTATCAACATTTTGTTTTTTCGGTTTTAGAAAATTTACTTTCCTTTAAAAAAATAAACCCTTTTAACATGATAAGAATTATTCTTAGTTCTGTATTGCTTGCAATGTGTTTTAGCCACACAATAGCTCAGCGCAATTGTGGTGCTATGGAGCATCTTGAAATGATTACACAACAAGATCCCTCTATTCTTCAGGCACGTGAAGAAATAGAGCAGTTCACACAAAACTTTATTGATAACGGAGGCGGTCAATCTAACGGTAGAGCCGTCATTACTATTCCGGTAGTGGTGCATGTGGTGTATAACACCACAGCTGAGAATATTTCAGATGCTCAGATTCAATCACAAATGACCATTCTGAATAATGATTTCAGAAAACTGAATGCCGATTGGACAGGGACTCCCTCCGCGTTTCAGAGTTTAGTGGCAGATTGTGAATTTCAGTTTTGTCTGGCTCAGCGCGATCCGAATGGCAACGCTACAACAGGAATCGTCCGCAAATCAACAAGTGTAACCTCTTTCTCTACTAACGATGCTGTAAAGTATTCATCGCAGGGAGGTGATAACGCATGGCCAAGTTCTTCTTATCTCAACGTCTGGGTTTGTGATATAGGAGGTGGAATTTTAGGCTATGCACAATTTCCCGGAGGCCCCTCAGCTACAGATGGTGTGGTGATAAATTATAATGCATTCGGTAATACAGGAACAGCGGCTTATCCATTTAATCTTGGCAGAACAGCAACTCACGAGGTGGGGCATTGGGTTAATCTTTACCATATATGGGGCGATGATGGCAGCAGTTGCAGTGGTTCTGATAACGTAGGAGATACTCCGAATCAGGCAGATGAAAACTATGGCTGTCCTGCGTTTCCTGCTGTATCGTGTAGTAATGGTCCTAACGGAGATATGTTTATGAACTACATGGATTATACAGATGACAGATGTATGTTCATGTTCACAGCCGGACAAAAAGCACGTGCGCAGGCTTTGTTTGTATCGGGAGGTTCGCGTTACTCGTTATTGAGTTCACTTGGTTGCCAGCCGCCAACAGGAGGAGGAACCTGCGGCACACCGGGCGGTTTAAGTGCGGGCAGTATTACGCAAACTTCAGCAACCATTTCCTGGTTGGCTGTAAGCGGAGCTACTTCATATAATGTTCAATACAAGCTAAGCTCATCCGGAACATGGACAACCACATCTACCACTGCTACTTCACTTGCTTTTTCAGGTTTAACAGCAGCTACTACTTATAACTTTCAGGTGCAGGCAGTATGTACATCAGGCAGCAGCAGTTATTCAAGCGCAGCATCATTCACAACTCAGTCGGTTCCTACCGGATGCAGCGATACCTACGAATCGAACAACAGTATCGGTTATGCGAAGACAATTGCGGTGAATACTAACATAACTGCATTGATAGGTTCTTCGGGAGATAACGACTATTTTAAATTCACCAATACAAGCTCGCAAAGGAATATTCGGGTTACTCTCTCTAATCTTCCTTTTGATTATGATTTAAGATTATACAACTCAAGTGGTTCGCTTTTGGCTATCTCTCAAAATGGAGGAACAACCGGTGAAGCAATTAAATACAACAATGCTCCCATAGGGAATTATTATTTGCGCGTATACGGTTACAACGGTGCTTATAGCTCTTCTTCCTGCTATACGCTCAATGCTTCTATCAGCAATACGGCATTCCGGTTAGAAGAAGAAATGAATGATAACTCTAAACCCAACAGCGATGTTCAGTATACTATTTTCCCTAATCCGTCAACAGGCGATGTAACGGTGGAGATGAATTTTTCGGATATGATAGAGGAGGTGAATGTGAGCGTATTCGATATTCTAGGGAAAGTTGTGAGAAACTATGAATTCAAAGATGTGGAAGGTGCCTTCAATACCAGTATTGATATGACGGAAGTGCCAGACGGAATTTATTATGTGCTGACAAGTTC
>JBKJJB010000116.1:0-11629 GCA_046598235.1 Chitinophagales bacterium | reverse complement strand
ATGAAAATTAAAGAGCCCCTCATTCCCCGGATTTTTGGCTGCAAAGTGAGCGATTAGCGGCTGATACGCGACCACCGTATTGTGCAATATATTTTTAATTGAACCAAAATAAGGTTGCTCATTTCTTTGTTGCTGCTTTCGTCTGTAACATCGTGATGGGTTACATACATGCCATCGCGGGTGGTAAAATTAGCCCGGTACACTTTCCTCAATTCTTCAAGCACATCAGCATGAATCACTTGATTCAACTTCATAAAACCTTGCGTAGTAAACGAGGCATGATGGGCATCGTTTTTAAACAAACGGTGCCCGGCATTTTGAATCCTCCATTGGCTTACAATATCTTTACCCGTAGGCAGTGCCGGAATATTTGCAATTGTACTCACCAAACTTGCCTCTGCCGGAATTTCACTATGCGGTATTTGCTCAAGCATTTTATTAAAACTCTCTTTGCTCATTTCATAAGAAAGAATTTGGTTGTCCTTTTTCACATAATGCGTAATAGGTGTTTCCACCGGTTTTACCACCACGCCTAACACCGTGCGGCTTTGGTCAGTCAAGTTAGGATACGAACCATGAAAAACCGCCTGATGAAACGCCACACACTCCCCTGCTTTTAAAGAAACATCGGCTCTTAACTCTTCGGGTATTTCATCAAAAGGCACACGCGCACTCTCCAGCGAATCGGAACGATAAGCCGGAAACAAATGATGCGAGCCTTTTACAAAACTCATGCAGCCGTTTTGCGGGCTTACATCGCAAAGAGGTATCCAGCAGGTAGGGAAAGCAAACCGGCTTTCATCGGTATAATTCCAATCCTGATGATAAACAAACGAAACATTGGTGTGCGGTGGCTTGGTAATAAAAACAAGCCCAAATAGTTCGAAGCCGGAAAAATGTTTTTGAAATTTTTTCTGAAGCAGTTCCTCCACCGGCTTCATCATTTCGCGGTTTTCGGTTGCGCTTAATGTGCCTAAACTGTAATTAACGCCATAAAACTGTGAAGTGTTTAACCGCTGGTTGGTATTGGCATTTTGAAAAATACGAAGCACAAAATCAACCTCTTCTTTATTGAATAATTCAAAATTGACAAAGCCATTGGCTAAAAAACTTTCGCCTGTTTCATTATCACTAAACGGAGTTTGCATTTTAGTTTTTGTCTAAAGCAAATTTTTCAAAATCACTTAAAGTAACGGGCACGGGTTTGTAATCGGCAATTTTTTCTGCGGCAGTTAAATGAAGTGGCTTTCCTAAAAATGCCGTGCGTAAAAAATCTTCCACCGTGTTTATTTCATATTTATAAACAGCCCTGTCGCCTTCCTGCTCGGCATAGTAATGATGCAATGCCACCCCTTCGGGCACAGCTACCAAAGTAGCTGCTACGCGGGTATTAATGGTTTGGTTGGGCAAAGAATAATGCAACAACCGATGGTCATAACATATTGCTTCACCCGCTTTCAATTCTAAAGGCAGACCAAAAGCAGTTTCAATTTCCTTGGCGTTTTTGCGATAAGCATCGGTAATATTAGTGCCTCTTATCTGGTTAATTACCTGGTGCGAATAAGGCACAATGCCTAAAGTGCCATTGGTAGTGGTGGTATCGGTTAAAGGGCACCAAATATTCAGCGATATGTTTTCAGGTTCTTTTACAAACTGTAAATCGGCATGACAGGGCATGGCAGAACTGCCGGGACTTTTAATAAAAAAGTTGCCCCAAAAAGGTTTGTACCCTCTAAACAGGCACTTAAAACTTCGTGAAAAAATTTTGATGATTTCGTCATTTACCGCTTTGCGATGCTCGTAACTGTTTATGGCAAACGTGGCAAAACTTTCTTCCTGGTTATTTCTACCTGCTTCGAAAAAAAAAAGAAGAGAATCAATTTCTTCCTGATTCAAGAAAGGAACAATAACATATCCTTTCTCTTGCAGTGTTGAATTTAGCGTTGAGTCAAAAAAAACTTCATGCGTTAAAGAGTGGAGTTCATTCATGGTTGTGCAAAAACCTCCTGTTCAGATTTTACCGCCTCTTTCTCTAACCAAGCCGCAATTTCATCACGAGAAATGGCAGGAGGGTTGTAATTGAATTTTCTGAAAATGGGAAACCTTCCGTCTTGATTCCCCCAGGCATTTTCAAAAAAGAAAGAATAAGGCACTTCATATACGGTTACTTCGTTACTCTTTTGGTCGAGATAGTAGTAGAGCAATTTAGCTTCCTGATGCAGTAGTCCGAAATGAACCACCGGTCTTGGCTCCGAAGTCAAATTATCGGAAGAGCCGTGCAATATTTTATCGCCATAAATAACTAAGTCACCGGCTTTGGCATCAATTACATCGCAGTAATCAATTAAGAATTTTTCATGTTCTAAATATGGCCAAACGGTATTTTGCGGCAATGGGTAATCAAAAAAATGGTGACTGCGTTTTAAAACATAAAGCTGCCCGTTTGTAGGCGTAGTGTCAACTATAGGCAACCAAATATTTTGATAAGAAAAATCGGGCTCTTCCTGCACACTAAAATCTCGGTGAAGGGTAACCGTGCTTTGAGGCGTTGGGTTCTTTACTAAAAAAGTAGCTGCCGGGCAAACGTAGTTTTTAAGATGCTGGTCAAGTTTTGGTTTTACAATTCTTAAAATGGCATTACTCAAAATGGCTGACTTATCATGCGGTATATCGCACAGGCTGTTCCACATTGTATTGGGCTGCCCGTCATAATCGTAGTGGATGACGAATAGATCTTTCAATTCATTTATTTCCTGTTGGTTCAATAACCCTTTAATTTGCACATACCCCCAATCTTCATATTGTTTTTGCAATTCGGGATTTAAAAATTCGGCTGCTTTCATATTGGTTTAGTTTGAGGCGTAAATTTAAATAAATTCGTTCATCATTTTTTCTTTTACTACAGGGTAATGACAAAAATCACATCGCGCAATATTTGTTTAATCGGTTATGGATACTGGGGTAAAAACCTGCTCCGTAATTTAATGGGGCATTCCTTTCCTGGTGAAATATGTATTGCCGAAATTCAGGAAGGTAAACGAAACCAGATACAGGCGCAGTACCCGAACCTTAAAGTATATGCTACGCTCGAAGATGTTTTAGCCAATGAAAAAATTGATGCCGTAGTAATAGCCACCGTAACAGGCACCCATTACGAACTGGCTAAGCAAGCACTTCAAAACGGCAAACATGTTTTGGTCGAAAAGCCCATGACCACCTCGGTGGTACATGCCCAAGAATTAAATGCTCTTGCTGCAAAAAATAATTTAACGCTGATGGTGGATCATGTGTTTCTCTATCATCCGGTGGTAAAAAAAATGAAACAGTATTTCAATGAAAATTTTTTAGGGAACATCAATTACATAGATACCACGCGAATCAATTTAGGTATCTATCAAAAGGACATTAATGTGCTTTGGGATTTAGCTTGTCATGATATTTCCATTGTCAACTACCTCGTTACCGAAAAGCCAAACAGCGTAAGAGCCATTGGCAGAATAAATCCGGAACATGGCGTTGAAGACATTGCCTACATGTTTCTGTATTATCCATCCGGCTTGCTGGTTCAAATAAATTCCAGTTGGGCTAGCCCGGTAAAAATGCGCAAGATGATTATTGGCGGAGATAAAAGAATGTTGATTTATGACGACATTGAACCAACCAATAAATTGACCATTTACGAATACGAACAAAGCACTCAAATGGATGAAAACAAAACGAAACTCGCTGACTACCGTCTTGGCAATGTCATCATACCCAAATATGAAACCACCGAAGCGTTACAGAACGTAATCAATGAGTTTAATGCTTGCATACAAAGTGGAACACAGCCATTATCAAATGGCGAAAATGCCATTGCTGTCATAAATATTTTGGAAAAAGCCCAGCAGTCCTTATCATTGAGCGGAGCAATTATTGAACTATCTTGAGTATATCAATCATTATATTTTGCTATAATGAGCAAGGAAACATGTTGCGTGTTTTTAATCAGTTATTTTATTTGCTGCCAAAAATATCCGATGACTTCGAAATAATTATAGTTAACGATGGTAGCACAGATGAAACTGCCAGGGAATGTGAGCAACTTTTATATGTACACTCATTTGTAAAACTGATTACACATTCCAAGAATATGGGTATAGGTATGGCTTTAAGAAGTGGATACAGTGCCGCATCAAAAGAATATGTATGCGCTGTTCCGGGCGATGGGCAATTTAATGTTGATGAATTAAGGCAAGTAAAACCGTTTCCTTTAAACATCTATTATTCTTTCTACAGACCCCAAACGCACTACTCTATTTATCGAATGTGTTTGACATGGGGGAACCGACTTTTTAACCAACATATTCTTGCCGTTTATCTTCGCGATGTAAATTGGATAAAAGTATACAGACGCGAACATATTGCTATGGCAAACCCACAATTGCATAGCTCGCTAATTGAAAGTGAGATTTGTGCTAAATTGTATAAGTCAGAAATTATGCCCATTGAAATCCCATCTGATTATTTACCACGAAATTCAGGCAAATCAAAGGGAGGAGGAATAAAAACTCTTCGAATGGCACTTAGAGAAACTTTAAAGTTGTGGTGGGTTGTTTTTAAATATAAGTCCGCTAAATGAAACTCGCACTTGCGCAACTTTTAGTAGAAGGAACCGAACCCGAACGCAATTTTGAGCGGGCAGAAAAACTAATTGCACGTGCCAAAGGAGAAAATTGCGATATAGTTTTGCTGCCAGAAACCATTGATTTTGCATGGACGCATCCCGATGCGCTTCAGCAAGCAAAACTTATTCCCGGTGAATACAGCAAGTTGTTTTGCGAACTGGCAAAGCGCTACAATATTTGGCTGTGTGTTGGATTAACCGAAAAAACGGATGAATGTAACTATAACAGCGCATTGCTGATTGACAACACCGGAAACCTAATCGGAAAACACCGCAAGATAAATCTGCTCACTGTAGAATTTCCTTATTACCAAGTGGGACAAAAATTAGAAGTGTTTGACACTCCGTTTGGAAAAATAGGGTTGAACATTTGCGCAGATAATTATTTAGATGCCATTGATATTGGTCATACACTGGCGCGCATGGGCGCACAACTTATCTTGGCTCCTTCATCATGGACGGTAGAACACTCTATTACAGAAGCCGAAGATCCTTATCGCGATAAATGGATTAAACCTTTAAGTGTTATTGCAAAAGCACATGGAATAGTAATTGCCAGTGCCACTAGCGTAGGTTATATTGTAGGCGGACCCTATGAAGGAAAAAAGATGGTGGGTTGCTCGCTTTGTATAGGCGAAAATGGAATAATTGCAGAAGGAGCATTCAACGAATTTGCAGGTGACTTAGTAATTGCAGAATTCGTAATGCCACAGCGCAAACTAAAAGGAACAGAAATAGGAGCATCATTGCAGAAACAGGGCTTTAAGTTTTATAATTGAGCATGAGCGATTTTGTTATTGTAAACGGCATAAAACGAAATATCATTTACCAGCGTTGCTCACGCTGCATCAGCGACAGTACCTGCCCCGGAATTACTTTTGATAAAAGCGGAGTTTGTAACTATTGTCATTTGCATGACAAATGGGTAAAGATGTATCCTAACAATAAACAAGGACAACAAATCTGGAATCAATCCTTAGAAAAGATAAAGCTTGATGGAAAGGGAAAAAAATTTGATTGTGTAGTAGGTATTAGCGGAGGTCGCGATAGCACTTATGTGCTGCATTTAATAGTTACAAAATACAAATTGCGTCCATTGGCAGTTCACTTCAATGACGGATTTGATAATCCTGTTGGTGGAGAAAACATGATAAACATTACGCGCAAACTGGGCGTTGAGCTACGTACCATCACCAGCGACTGGCGTGAAGCAAAAGATTTGAAAATTTCTTTTTTAAAAGCATCTGTACCTGAGTTGAACGAAGGAACTGATGTGGGCATTGCAGCTTCTTGTTTCGGAGTGGCACATAAAGAAAACGTCAAACACTTAATATATGGGCAGTCGTTTCGCACAGAGGGCATTAAGCCAATGAGTTGGGCTTATATGGTAGGCGATTATGTAAATGATGTTCAGAAAAAATTCGGGACTGTAAAATTACGGCAGTGGAAACCGGATGATCCAAATTATCATCTTGGTTGGCGCGAGCTTTTTTACTACAGCATCGTGAAAGGCATTAAAGCACATTCACCGCTCTATTACGAGCAATATATTCGCGAAGATGCCGATGAAATTATTAAGCACGAATACAATTGGGTATATCCCGGAGCGCATTATTATGATGATTTGTATTGGTCGCTCATTACCTACGTGCATCGTGTAAAGTTTAATATTGATTTTCGGTTAAATGCGTATAGCGCGCTAATACGTGATGGGCAAATGGATAGAGATTGGGCAATAGATGCGGTAAAAAAACCGTATGTGATGGAAGACCCGCGTATTATAGATTTATGTTTAAAACGTCTTGCTATTTCGCGCGAGCAGTTTGACGAATGGGTGGCTTTGCCTCCCAAAACTTTTCGCGATTATGATACAGGATATAATATGATGTTATGGCTGCGCCCTTTCATTAAACTCTCTACTAAAATGGGTTTTATGCCTGAGATTGTTTACGATAAATATTTTCTCTGTGGCGAATAGCAGTTACATACTTGGTATTAATGGTGGTGTTCGTCCCGGTTATCAGGATATAAGTGCCGTACTTATAAAAGATGGAGTTTTAATTGCTGCAATAGAGGAAGAACGACCAACACGAGTAAAACATATTGCTGGGCAATTACCCATCACATCAGTAAAGGAAGTTTTGCGTATTGCCAATATCACGATACACGATGTATCGGTAGTTGCTTTTCACGGAAGCACCTGGCAAACTTCTATTGAAGAAGTTTTGCAATCGCATTTCGAAAATTACTTTGGTTTTTGCACGCCTCTCAAACGATATCATCATCATGCGTGCCATGCAGCAAGTACATTTTATGCCTCGGGTTTTGAAGAAGCATTGATAATTACAGTGGATGGCTCCGGTGATGGCATCAGTACACAAATTTCAATTGGTGATAAAAACGGAATTCGCACTATTAAAGAATTTGCCCGTCCTCAAAGTTTGGGAATTTTTTATTCGATGATGACACAACTTTGTGGCTTTACCCGCGATGCTGATGAGTATAAACTAATGGGTCTTGCCGCCTATGGAAATGCTTCGGCTTTTGATTTAGAAGATGTGTTGCATACTACGGAGAATGGATATCATTTCAACACTGATTATTTAGTTGATATTCCGCAGGGACAGCCATCTCCCAGCCGGTACGAAATGCTTTTCAATAATAAATTGACAGTGCGGCTAGGAATAAATCGCAGAACTTCTTCCGACATTTCTCAGGTATATAAAGACATTGCAGCATCTACTCAACTTCAGCTTGAAAAAATCCTTATCCAGTTAGTAAAAACATATACAGTGCAAACCGGTATAAAAAAAGTTTGTTTGGCAGGTGGTGTGGCATTGAATTGTTTGGCAAATCAAAAAATAGAAATGCTGGATGAAGTAGTAGAACTTTTTATTCAGCCTGCATCAAGCGATGCGGGTATTTCTTTAGGGGCAGCATACCTAGCAAGTATTGAGCAGGGTTGTGTAATTGAAACCATGAATCATGTTTTTTATGGCAGCGAATATTCAGATGATGAAATTGAATTGACGCTGAAAAATTGTTCAATTGATTTTCATAAAACAGATAATCTCATTGAAGAAGCAGCCAAAGCTTTAGCTACGAATAAAGTTATCGGTTGGTTTCAGGGAGCAATGGAGTTTGGTCCCCGTTCGTTGGGTAGCCGGAGTATTCTCGCAAATCCTGCTGCGAAAAATGTTCAAAGTATGGTTAATCAAAAAGTGAAATTCCGCGAAGGATTCCGACCATTTGGTGCTTCGGTTTTAGAAAATGATTTTCACACATATTTTAATGCTAAGTGTAAGCAAGCACCATTTATGACAAAAGTGTTTGATGTAAAAAAAGAGTATCAATCTTTATTGAAAGGAGTAACTCATGCTGATGGAACGTGCCGTGTGCAAACTGTAAATGAACAGCAGAACAAAAAATATTTTGAACTAATGCAAGCGTTCAAACAAATAACCGGTACGGGAGTTTTGCTCAATACAAGTTTTAATTTAAACCACGAACCCATTGTATACTCGCCCCGCGATGCTGTTGCAAGTTTTTACGCAAGCGGATTAGATATTTTGTTTATCGGTAATTTTATAATTACCAAAGAAAACTAACAATACTCTTACATTTGAAACATGATAGTTGCAGGATTAGTAGTTGTAATAATATTTCAGTTAGTGTTGATTGGCTGGCTGATTTTTTTGAAACCCCCCAAAGCAATTAAAGCAGAAGCGATAGCTACTAATACACCCGAGAAAGTGGCTGCGTTCTATAACCAAACCACCGATAAGTTTTTGCAGGTGTATGGTGAAATAATTCAAGCGTTCAGAACAACTAACGTGGAGGATTACTTAAAATACACTTTGCAAAGTGTAGGTATGACTGGCAGTATGAGAATGATTGATGCAGGCTGCGGTGTCTGCGGACCTGCATCTTATTTCGCACAGCAGGTTTCAGGATTACAAATAAACGCATGTACTATTTCGCAAGTGCAAGCTCAACTTGGAAATGAGAAAATAGTTGAAAAAAATGTTGCCTCTCGGGTAAAAATCACTTTAGGAGATTATCATAAGTTAGATGAGTTGTTTGAAAATGATGCGTATGATCGGGTAATTTTTCTTGAGTCATTTGGACACTCCAATGACAAAACAAGAGCGATACAAGCTGCGTGGAAAGTGTTGAAGCCGGGAGGGAAATTGTATATCAAAGATTTGTTCATTCGCGAAACCGACAGAGACTGGGAACAATTACGCATCAACCATATCTGTGGACAGATTAATGCCGCTTATGAATATCAGATTAGTGATCTCAATGAAATAGTTTCTACTATTCGTAAACAAGGATTCATCATTAACTTTATTCGACCTCCGCAAGTTGAATTAAGTTTATTCGAACATCTCAGTATATCCAATGAGTTTCAAAATCTGTTCAACATCGGAAAGATAGAATCGTGGGATGACTATGTTTTCCCTATAGATTTTTTCGAAATCTTAGTGGAGAAGCCGCCTTTTAATGCTGAAGAACAAAAGCATCTCTATTTCATGAATCGCTGACCATGAAAAAAAGTTTAGAGCGTATATGGTTTGTTACAAGAGCAAAAGACTGGCGTCTTAGTTTAGTTCCCTTTGTGGTGGGCTGTATTTATTTATGGATTGGTTGGCTGAATGTAAAGCTAACCGCTGCCTCATTGCAGCTGTTTATATTATCGGTTGTTACTACTATCGGATTTTCTGCACTTGGTTATTTTGTAAATGAATTTTTTGATAAAAAAACAGATGCTGAAGCCGGTAAAATAAATACGCTTAGTAAGCTGCCCGCAGTTTATCAGTTGCTTTTATTTCTTGCATGTTTGGCAACAGCGTTATTGCCTTGGCTAGGGCTTCCTGCTAATATGCTTTCGTACGGGCTAATTTTTTTAGAAGTTGCTTTGTTCTTTCTGTATTCGTTACCATTTCCACGATTTAAAAAGATTGTAGTTGTATCAAGCATTACCGATGCGGGTTATGCTTATGTGGTGCCGATGCTTCTTACTTTTCACACCTTCTCTCTGTTTACTACTCAAATAGAAAATGAAGTTTTGCTTTTTCTTATTCCATCGGTTTTTGTAATTGGCTTTCGTAATATTACTATCCATCATGTCAACGATATTTTTAAAGACCAGCGTTCGAACACAGTAACCTTGCCTCAAAAGATAGGTGTTCGCAATACAAATCATTTGCTGACTGCGCTACTCACAATCGAATGTATTTTAATGTTATTGTGGAGTATTAATGTAGCAATGTATCAACCTCTGTTTTGGGGTTGGGTAATAATTTATGTGGTGTTTATTCTATGGCGACTCTATGTTCTTATACCTGAATTTAAGATGGAGCTATTATCTATCCATCCGTTGCGTCATGTTACCGACCCAGCATATCAGTATATGTTTCCGGCTTTTACTTTAACCTATGTTTTATTGGTTGATTATAAATGGTTATGGTTGGTGCCTTTTCATTTGTTTATTCTAGTGCCTCAGCCATTTACCAAAAAAGTAACAGGTGTTATCCGTTCAACATCCGTGGCGTTGTGGTATTCTCTTCTTAGAGGAATAAGAAATTATATAATTGTACCTATCGGTATATTGGTGAACTATCTGATTTATTTTCTCTTCTTAGTAATAGGTGTTAATCTTCGGAAGGAAAAAATAAGTGCTTTGTCTTTTATCAAGAAAAAATTGAGTGGTCAATAAATATCAGTAGTGGTGAGCAGAAAAAACGTGTTTGTATTTGTGGTTTGCGGCTCTGCTGAACATACCAATGCATTGCAATATTCTTTGCAGGCGTTGAAGAAATTTTCTAAAGCAGAAATTGTTGTAATCACAGATACTTTGCGCAACGAAGAAAAAATAAATCACAGTTCTGTTATTGATATAATCACACCTGCACATTTTAATCATCATCAGGCAAGCATTTATTTAAAAACAGGCATACATAAATTTCTTCCAACCGAAAAAAATTACTGCTACTTAGACACGGATGTGGTAGCTGTGGATGAGAAAGTAGATTCCATCTTCGAACAGTTTGTTGCACCTATCACTTTTGCGCCCGACCATTGCGTAACCGACCAGTTTAGTCCATCGGCTGTTTCATGCAACTGCGCTAAAGAGTATAACGAATGGGAAAAGGAGTTGAAGTTGCTTTTTATCAAGCACAAAGATTTAATCCGTGAGCCGGAGAACGAAGAGAAGAAGAAACGTTTAGAGAAAAAATTAGAAGAAATTAAAAAAAGTAAATGGGGTTATCGCTGGTTGTCTTTTCGATTTAATCTATCGCGAAAAATTTTCAAATTGGATGACGATACATTTCTGAATAAAAAAGAATTTTACTGGCACGATAAAAAAGGTGCACCTATTCTTTATGAAAAGGGAGTTCAGAGTTCAGTGGAAATTATTGAAAGCACTACCGATTACAAGTACGATAAGAACAACAATGGAATTTGGACCATTCAGGGTAAGAATGTTTTTGATTGCCGATGTAATCATTTAAAAGATGCGATTAAGGAAACATTCGGTGCGGAAATTAAAAATGAGCAATGGCAACATTGGAATGGAGGAGTTTTTCTTTTTAATGATAGTAGTCACGAGTTCCTGAACTCATGGCATGACAAGACCATGAAAATATTTGCGTTGCCCAATTGGAAAACCCGCGATCAGGGAACTTTAATAGCAACGGCTTGGGAATTTGGTTTGCAAAACCATCCGACTCTTTCCAGAAAATATAATCTCATTGCCGATTACTTACACCGCAATATTGAGCACAAAGGCGATTTGCTTTTTACTTTTAAAAAAGAATCAGAAGAAGTTCGTCCGTATTTTTTGCATGTATATCATCATTGGGCTGATAAGCGATGGGATGTTTGGCAGGCATTGGAACGAGCCACAGGAATGGAGATTGATCCTGATGGCCAAACTTTCAATTCGCTTTGGATTGG
>JBKJJB010000023.1:0-2604 GCA_046598235.1 Chitinophagales bacterium | reverse complement strand
AGTTTGCTACAAGGCGCAGATAGCTACAGCGCTTCAAAGTATGCTACAATTTTTTTCTTCAGCAGTTCATCCTGATCTTTCAGAACAAACTTTGGGATATTCTGAACCACTTCGTATTGTGGCCAGCCGTCATCATCGTTGCCGAGATATTTGAAATATCCTTCGGAAGAAAAAAGCTTACAAACCGCTACGTGCATTAAATCTTGTTTTTCTTCTTTCTCCCATTTTTCTTTTACTATTCCTACTTCGTTCATGCCGATGAGAAATAACATAGCGTTTATATCCGGTCGCTGACCGAATTCATTTTTCACACGGTTGCGCACTTCGTACCATCGTAGCGCAAAGCTTTTTTCCTCTTCACTTTTATTTTTGTTCAGCAGCGGCATCAGTGGCTTTTAAATTTTGCTTTCGGATTAATGACAAAGTCATCAGCATCTTTAAGAAACGGTAACTGCTCTCTCAGTTTTTTCAATTCAGCATAATTAAGTTCGATAGTAGAAATATCTTCCGTATCTATTTTATGATAAAGCACATTGCCCAAAGGGTCAAGCACCATCGAATCCCCACAGTGAGAAATATCTTTGCCATCATTACCAACGCGGTTCGCGCCAATCACGTATGATTGATTCTCGATAGCGCGTGCAACTAATAAATATTTCCATGCCTGCGTTCTGCGCTCGGGCCAGTTGGCAACATAAAGCAAAACATCATACTCTGAATTCGAATTTCTCGCCCAAACGGGAAAGCGCAAATCATAACAAATCAGCGGACAGATTTTCCAGCCGTTTAATTCCACAACAATTCTTTCCTTTCCGGCAGTGAAAAATTTCGGCTCATCGCTCAGAGAAAACAAATGACGTTTATCGTAAGTAAAAAATTCTCCATCAGGGTGCATCCAAATTAAGCGGTTGAAGAAAGCCTCTCCCCCCGCCCTCTCCGAAGGAGAGGGAGCTTTAATCATCAAACTTCCGGTAACAACACAATTCTTTTCAGCAGCAGTTTTTTTCATCCAATCAACTGCGCTCCCAGTCATTTCCTCCGCAAATTTTGGATTCATGCTAAAGCCTGTACTGAATGTTTCGGGGAGAACAATTAAATCAGTGCCGTTGTTGGTGTTATCACCAACAACAGAATTTATTTTCTGAGAGAACATTTCGAGGTTGGCTGAAATGTTTTCCCAATGAAGAGAAGATTGAATAAGAGTTACTCGGAGATTTGGAATCACGGATGGAAGATACAAACTACATCTTAGAAATTTTCTCGGCAGCACGTTTCAGTGTTTCTTCTTCTTTCGCGAAGCAAAAACGAATAATGCTGTTGTCCGTTTGATGACGATAAAAAACTGAAATAGGAATTGCAGCCACCCCATTATCTCTTGTCATGCGTTTCACAAATTCCAAATCCCTTTCTTGTGAAATTTTGCTGTAAGAAACCAACTGAAAATAAGTTCCCTCGCATTTCAATGATTTGAATCGTGAAGACTGAATTGCCTTTCTGAAAAAATCTCTTTTCTGTTGGTAGAAAGAATTCAATTCAAGATACAGGTCATTCTTCTTTAGTATTTCAGCAAAAGCAACCTGTGAAACGGAATTCA
Organism: Chitinophagales bacterium; assembly: GCA_046598235.1. GTDB lineage: Bacteria > Bacteroidota > Bacteroidia > Chitinophagales > LD1 > Bog-950. The sequence goes on along the minus strand of JBKJJB010000023.1, from coordinate 1,010 downwards.
CACTAAACACATTGAACTGATGAACTTTTCGGAATTCATTCATCAGATTTTTAGGGGCAATGCAGTAACCAACCTTCCAACCAGTAGTGTGATATGTTTTCCCAAAACTGCCAATCACAAAACTGCGTTCTGCTAATTTAGGGTACCGCAATACACTTTGATGCTCTATATCATCAAATATTATATGCTCATAAACTTCATCGCTGATAATTATAATGTCACTGCCTTTCGTAAGTTTTTCTAACTCCGCCATATCACTTGCTTTCAGAGTTGTTCCTGACGGATTGTGTGGCGTGTTGATGATAATCATCTTGGTGCGCTGATTAATCAATCGTTTTACTTTCTGCCAGTCTACCTTAAACTCCGGTGCATCGAGATCGTAAAAAATTGCCTTGCCTCCGGCAAGTTCTACAGCAGGTGCATAAGAATCATAGGCAGGCGCAAACAAAATCACTTCATCATCTTCACGAATTACAGAAAGTATAGCAGTAAAAATTGCCTGTGTTCCTCCGGCAGTAACGGTTACTTCTGCATCAGCATTTACTTTTGCTTTGTAAAGTGACTCTGCTTTTTCTGCAATTCGTTCGCGCAGTGAAATGTTCCCCGCCATTGGTGCGTACTGATTAAAGCTTCCGCGCATCGCCTTTTCAACTTCTTCAATCAATACCGGATGAGGATTAAAATCAGGAAACCCCTGCGACAGATTAATGGCATTATGCTCCTTCGCCAATGCACTCATCACCGTAAAAATGGTGGTGCCTGTATTCGGAAGTTTTGAACTTAATGAGGAAGGAAAATTCATTTTATAGAAACTTGTCTAAGTCTGCAACTTTTAAATCAACTGTTATCTGCTTTATCTCTTGTTCTTTCGACTTTTCGCATACCAATAAAACATCACCGGTATCAACCACACAATAATCACGCAAACCCTGAAGCACTACCAATTTATCTCCAGGCACCATAATCATATTATTGGCAGAGTCATAAATCTTCACATTCTTTCCTGCTAC
>JBKJJB010000444.1:0-3799 GCA_046598235.1 Chitinophagales bacterium | reverse complement strand
ATGAATGATGATTTCAATACATCTATCGCTATTGCTAATTTATTTGAAGCGGTGCGCGTTATCAATTCTATCAATGATGGAAACGATTCAATTACTACTACTGATAAAGAACTACTTCAAAAGCTTTTCAAAGAAATTGTATTGGATGTTCTCGGATTGAAAGAAGAAAGCGGTGGAAGTTCTGATAAAGTAGAAGGGCTGATGAATTTGATTCTTGAATTACGAAAAGATGTGCGCGCTAAAAAAGATTTTGCATCGAGCGATAAAATACGCGATGAGCTTTTGAAGGTGGGAATACAAGTGAAGGATGGGAAAGAAGGAGTAAGTTGGTCATCGAACTAAATGCATTATTAACCACATAGGCGCATAGGACACAATAGGAAATACAAAAGCAACTGCTATGTGTACTATGTGCCTATGTGGTTCAAATTTTTTAGAATGAAGAAAGGGGTCGCAATTTTTATCATACTTCTGTTTTTAAGTTCCTGCGATAAATGCAACAAAGGAACTGGCAACACAGTTGTTGAGCCAACGAAACAAATTGTAGTTAACGCTCCATCATTCAATAGCGACTCTGCATATAACTACACAAAATATCAACTTGATTTTGGTACGCGCGAAATGAATTCGAAAGGACATGAAGCTTGTGCTAAGTACTTGATAGAAGAAATAAAAAAGTTTACCGATACGGTTTACGTTCAAAAATTTGACGTGATGGGTTTTGACGGAGTGAACTTAAAATGCACCAATATTATTGCCTCCATCAATCCTTCTGCAACAACACGTATTCTGCTTTCTTCTCATTGGGACAGCAGACCTTGGGCTGACCAAGACACAATAGATAAAGACAAACCAATCCTCTCTGCCTGCGATGGCGCCAGTGGAGTTGGAACGCTGATTGAAATAGCACGCGCTATTCAATCTTCTCCTTTAAAAAATATTGGCGTTGATATTTTCTTCAACGATGCCGAAGACCGCGGCTATTCTGCTTCATTAGATGGAATAATAAAAGAAGGAAATTACGATTCTGAAAATTCGTGGTGTCTTGGCTCGCAACACTGGAGCGCTAATCCGCATGTAGCGGGCTATAAAGCCGATTTCGGAATTTTGTTAGACATGGCTGCCGCTAAAGGTGCCGTGTTTGCCCGCGAAGGAAATTCTTCTTTCAACGCCAGTTGGGTGCAGGATAAAGTTTGGGCAAATGCAGAATTACTCGGTTACTCCAACTTCTTCAGCAACCAATCTATTTCAGGCATTACCGATGACCATGTTTACATCAATCAAATTGCAAAAATTCCTACTATAGATATTATTCAATACGATCCCACTTCTCCATCAGGAACTTTTGGTAGTTACTGGCATACACATGCCGATAATATGGATGTGATTGACAAGAATACTTTGAATGCCGTGGGCAGAACTTTGCTTTATACTATTTATCAGTATGAAGCGGAGAAAGCAACCAGCCCCTAAATCCCTTACGAGGTTTTGTTTTTGCATATTGTATTTACCTTTACAGCCATGCTAACAAAAAACGAAATACTAACTACACTGCGGAGTCAAAAAAAACTTTTGCACGAAAAATTTTATGTAGCACAAATAGGGTTGTTCGGTTCGTTTGCGCGAGACGAAAACACCGAGCAAAGCGATATTGATTTTTTAGTAGTGATTAAAACCGATACTGCTAATTACCGACAAGCAAAAAATGCTTTGCGCGAATACTTGCGCCAAACTTTCAACAAAGAAGTGGACATAGCCAACCCCAACTCGCTGAAACCGCACTTTAAAGAAAGAATTTTGAAATCAGCCGTGTATGCTTGAAAAAGACGAAGCCAATTTGCAAGAAATATTGGTTTGCGCTCAAAAAATTCTTGACTTTGTTCAACCAATAAATGATGCCGAAGCTTTGGTTGCCGACCTTAAAACTTATGATGCAGTAATGATGAACTTTATACTGATTGGCGAAGCAGTTTCGCGCCTTTCGGATAATTTAAAGTTAGCTCATACGCAAATTGATTGGGCAAATATTAAAGGTTTTAGAAATTTAGTAGTGCATGACTATATGGGTATTGATGAGTACGAAGTTTGGGCTATTATCAAAAACGAGTTGCCTGTTCTGATTACCGACATTAAATCTGTGCTTAGCAAGTAACATGCTTGCTCGTTACATCATAGAGCTCTCCCGCTGATAATATCCGCTTCCATCATATTCTCTCTTATTCGGAGCTTGCATACACGCCTCACTGCAACATCCTTCCATTTTCCAACCACAGTCTTCGCAGAGAACGAAGTGTTCGTTGCATTCGGCATTGGCGCAGTTAACCATGTGGGCACTTTTTGTTCCGCATATTTTGCAAGTTGAAACGATAGACGGAGCAACGGAATTTACATCAACAACAACTCTGTTATCGAACACATACAACTTACCTTCAAAATTTTTACCACCGGTTTCTTTTGCATATTTCACTACACCGCCATCTACCTGATACACATTCTTGAAACCATTTTGTAACAGATAACCGCTTGCCTTTTCGCATTTAATGCCACCAGTGCAGTAGGTTACTACTTTCTTATCTTTTAAATGTTCGAGTTGTTTTAGTTGCTCAGGGAAATCGCGAAAATTATCAATGTCGAGTTTCAATGCGTTCTTGAAATGACCAACTCCGCTTTCGTAATTAGAGCGCACATCTATAAACACTACATCATCCTGCTCAATCATTTCATCCACTTCGTGCGGTTTAAGATGAATGCCTGTAGTTTCGTTAGGGTCAACATTTTTTATACCGCGCAAGCTGCTGTGAACTATTTCGGGTTTGTAGCGCACGTATAATCTTTCGAAAGTGGGCGCATCCATTTCATCTATCTTAAATTCTATTCCTTCAAACAATGGATTCGACTTTACCGTATCCATATATTTTTTGCACTGCACTACTGTGCCCGATATAGTTCCGTTCAATCCTTCTTCTGCTACAATTATTCTTCCTACAATACCGAGGCGTTCACAAAACTCTAAGTGTTGTTTTGCAAATTCTTCTGCATCTGCAATGCGCGTGTATTTATAATAAAGGAGAGTTTGATAGGGTTTCATTCGGGCGCGAAGATAATTCTTTGAAAGATTTTCTCTTATGTCAGCACTCTGATTTAATGCAATGGCATATTGCCCTGCATATTTTCTAATCTTACAGGCGTGTGTTGTTTTACCCATTCGTCATAGCTACCGGTGTAGTTCTGTTTCTTCTGCCATTGCTTTACTTTATCTATGATATTCTGAGCATCTGCCTCTGCAAGGGTTTGCGATTGAGGAAAAAAGTTTTCGTTCATCCAATCGGCAATTGCTTTAGCATGAAGAGAAGAATCGCGAATGTTTCCCTTACCTGTAACGGCATTGCCTACAATAAAAACATTTTCATAGCCGTTCAATCTGCAAGAAGTTTCATCCGTAATTTTAAAGGTGCTGCCTTGAGATAACGCGCCAGGAATAAGTTCGGGAATACTGCCGATGGAAGAAATAACCAGCGGGGCGCGCACAATAGTTTCGCTTCCTTCAATCTCTACGCATTTCTTTTCATCAGCATCTGTTCTTCTGAAAACAACACCTGTTAGTTTTCCGTTCTCCACCACTTTATCTGCCGGAGCCATGCAGGGTTGAAAACGGAAAAGAAATTTGTTCATGTAGTTAGCAAGTATTCGTTGGCGTGTGGTTTGTGTTTTAAGCAGCAGTTCGGGTGTGCTGCCAAGTGAATTTGATAAAGGCATATCCATATCGCGTCTGCGGTAATAGAGGGTGCATCCTTTAATG
>JBKJJB010000322.1:0-8107 GCA_046598235.1 Chitinophagales bacterium | reverse complement strand
GCAGCGCGAGTTTTTTTAGTTTAGCGTAGCGAAATAATTTTTAGCCAAAAGTCACGCAGCCTTGAACTTTTCTTTGTTACTTTTTTTTGGTTCAAGCCAAAAGAAAGTAAAGCATATGGAATATAAGCCAGCGTAGCGTTTCAAGGCCACTCTTTGTTTTTTAACTTAACGCACATGCCCTTTGGAAGACTCGTTCAAGTTCCAAACTGATAACCAAAAAGAAAATAGTCATCAGCCCGTCATTTATCCAATGAGTTGAACTGTGTCCGCCAATTTGAAAATGCCACAACTGAATGTAGTTGTCTTTTAGAAAAAAGCTTGCAAGTAAAAGTGAAATGGCTGTGCAGCAAATCAGCAAAATACCTCCCGCCTTTTCGCTTTCAAAAAATTCAGTGAACAGCTTAGTTGGTTACATTTTTCTTAGCTGTCATTAGTCCTAACATCATCACCAAAACGGAGATAATTATGGTCTGTATGATGAGTGATTTATTTGCGATTGAAATACTTTGCTCGGGCATAATAGCCAAGAAAAGCAGAATGGTGATGAGCCCTCTTGGGGCTACAAATAGCAGAGGTGATGCGGGAAGTTTAGAAAATTTAAGCGCCATCCACCTAACTAAAATAATAGATAGAACAATTCCCGCTGACCAAGGAATTGTTTCGGGATTTAGAATTTCTTTGGCTTCCATCAGAAAACCAAATAGAAGAAAGAACAACGCACGAATAAGAAATGTAGCTTCTGATGTAATCTCTTTGAACTTTTTTACTTCTTTATCTAACTTTTCCGGCCGCAATTTTTCTACCCAGTTAAACCGTTTCAACTCGTCAAGGTTGCCAAGGAATAAGCCAAAAACAAGAATGAAGATTAAGCCAGGCAAATGATACACCTTTGAAACCATATAAATGAGCAGGACAATTAGAATAATCGGTGTGAAGGTGATGTGATGCTTAAGGCGGCTTAATAAAAATGAAAGACCTAAAACAGCAACGAATGAAATGACAATTATGAAAAGCAATTGTAAAGCGAAGTTTCCAAATGATTGTGCGTTGATTATTTGATTGAGTGCAATGAAATTAAAAAATAATACACCGAAAATATCGGAAAAACTGCTTTCGTAGATAATAAACTCTTTGTTGAAAGCAGAAAGGTTTCGGACGCTTGGAATAGCGATGGCACTGCTGATAACACAAAATGGAATTGCATTTACTAAAGCGATTTTATAGGAAACCTCACCGAAGTATTGAAAGGCAAACGCAAAAAGAAATGCCAAAACAAACATGGGAATGAGAGCATTGAGCAATGATTTTTTAATTACAGTGAGTTTGGATTTATTGAGTTCAAGTTCTAATGAGCCTTCCAAGACAATTAAGATTAAACCGATAGTCCCGAATATTGGTAACAGAGGATTAAGGACAGGAATATGAATGTTGAAGAAATCCACGGTTTGTTTTACACCCCAACCCAACAGCAACAAAAGTATCACCGAAGGGATTTTTGTAAGTGCCGAACTGATGTCGAAAACATAAGCTAAAAGCAGAAGCAAACAAATAGTGATGATGATGGTTGTTGTCATTCGTTATTCAGGAATGGTTAATTACAGTAATCATTAGTAGTTTTTTACTATTGTCAAATCTCAAAATAAGTTTTAATCCGGTTAATATTCATTCTTGCTTTCAACCAATCTTCAATTTTTGTTTTGTTTTAGGTCTCAGCAGGTTCTCCGTTTCGGGAACCTGCTGTTGTGCTAACCCTCGTCCCCGTGGTTATTTCCGTCAGGGTCCCGCCAAAGCGCGGAGACCCTGACGCGACTTCAAGTCTACGATCAGCATAACACCCGATGCCATCACTTTATGCGATGGCATCGGGTGTTTTAGCACAGTACTCTTATTACAAATCCTGTAGCGAGTTCTTCTTCTGAATTTTTAAATCTCTGAGGGTAGACGACTTGGGTTGCAGGATGATAGTAAACTGCTGTCGGTCGAAAGAAGGCAGGGCGGGTGTCCAGCTAAACGAAAGCTCCCAGCAGTGCAGGTCGCGCACTACCGTAACATTGGTAAGGGTAACCAGTTTTTGGTTAATATTAAAGCCGGAGCTTATAGCTACTTTCCAATGAGGCGTTAAATTAAAATCAGCCGAAGCACGTATAGTTTGAGTAGTAAGAACCGTATCGGGATTTTGATACGTGCCTTTCGAAATATTAAAGTTGTAGGCAAGGCTCAGGTTCCAGGGAATATCAAAATTATAAATCTGGTCGGGCTGATAGCTCACATAGTCTGCCATCATTCTGGGGGCGGCATCGTTATTGGTCGAAGCAATTTTTTGTTTAGCATGAAGCGACATGCTGGCACTAATGTTGGCTGTAGAAAAGCGCAGCAGCCGTCTGTTCTTAGTCCATTCAAAAGTGTTATACGGGCGGTTAAGACTATCTACCGCATAAGGGCTAAACTGGGCACTGAAATTCAGATTGATAAGGTTAAAAATGCGCGAAGAAACGGCACCGATATTAAAGGGCTGTAGCCGCATCGAATCAGCAATAAAATTATACCCTCCGCTTATACTCACCTGGTCGAGCAAACCCACTTTCTGTTCGTGGTTTACCGTATCTTTTTTCGAATAGGTTTTAAGTTCAAAGCTGTTGAGCAAGCTCCATCCTAACTGCGCTATCTGTCCCGTCCCCGGCACCCCGTACACCGCATCGGGCTCAAACACCGAGTATTTGGTTATGTCACCTTCTGCATTTCCCTGCACATTTTTGTAATAGTTGAATGGCTTACTAGTAAAATCGGGGCTATACGAAAAAGTTGCACTTGGAGTAAAAATGTGCCTGAGCCCCTTCACCCATTTATTTTTGAATTTGTAAATACCTGTTACTTTGGTGTTAATACCCAGTTGCGCGCTAAAGTTACGTGCCGAATTAAATCTCCAAATGGTATCGCTTTTTATCTGCCCGTTAATAGTGTCTACACTTCCGTCTGCGCGGAACACATAAACTGTATCAGGGTCCCAGCGTTTTTCGGTGCCTTTAAAATAAGTGCGCTCCTGATAACTAAGGGAAGGAGTGATATTGATATACTTTAATAAACGAAGAGGAGCATCTATGCTTAAGTTCTGATTGATACCAAAGCGGAATCTATCTGCCGTGGCAGAAGTAAACAGAATAGAGTCGTAGGTGCTTACACGGTTTAGGAAATCGAAGGAATAAGTAATACCGATGTTTTCAAACCACTTTGGTTTTTCAGATTGAATTTTAGCTTTAAAAGGAGTAACCCGCGACATACCAAGGTGAATGTTGGGCAAGGTAAACTCGATGGTTTTGTTCAGCAAATTTTGCGAGTGCCGCAAACTGACTGAAAGGTTAAAGGGCGTGCCTACAAAATTATATCCAAAGTTAATAGTAGAGTTAAAGGAAGTATTCAGTGCACGGGTATCTACAATACGGCTGGCATCGTAAAAATCGCGCGATTGCATTTGCACACTTGCACCAAAAGAAGCATTTGGAATAGAGCGCGGGTCTTGATTATGCGACCACGACAGGTTGTATGAATTAACCGATTTTGCTTTAGGCAAATCGGGGTCAAAGGGGCGGCTGCGAATCCAGTTAAAAGCAAGGTTGCCGGTAAACTTATAGCGCAGGGCATAGGTGGCATTCATTCCGGCACCTACAGTTCCGTTAGTAGCAACCTGTGCTAAAAATTTCAATCCTAAATAATCATTTACCGACCAGTAATAACCGCCATCGCGCAGAAAAAATCCTAGTATGGCGTCCTGTCCGTATTGGGGCATTACAATTCCCGAGCGTCTGCCCTGCTTTACCGGAAAAATTCCGAAAGGAAGATAAAGCGGAGTAGGCATATCGGCTACCCAAAGATTAGCGGGACCCGTAACCAGCACTTTGCCCGGCACTATCTTCACCTTCTTAGCTCTGAAATAAAAATGCGGATGGTCTAAATCGCAAGTGGTGTATTTCGATTTCTCTCCGAACCATTCATCATATTCATTCTTCTTTACTTTTTCGCTGTGGATGTACGCATCGCCTTCTTTGGTTAACACGTGATACACAATTCCTTTCTTGGTTTTGAAATTATATTTCATGGAGTCGGCACTGTATTCCTTTCCATCATCGCTAAAAATAGGGTTGCCCTGCATCTGCGAATTACTGTCGAGCGTTCCTCTTGCACTAAGGTTAAATACATTCCAGTCGAAGTCAATAAGATTAGCGTTGAGCTGAATTTTTTGATAATGAATATCGGCAGCGTTGTACAGATACATTTTTTTAGTCTGTATGTCATATACTATCGAGTCCTGTGCTTTGTACGTGATAATATCTTTAATGTCGTCCTGCTCTGCAATTTGAATCGTGTCGTTATTACTTATGGTATCCGAAATAATTGTGACGATAGAATCGTTAAGAGTTAGAGAATCCGGTTTGATAACAAAAGAAGAGTCTCTGCCCATCTTCGGTTTTTGAATCTTTAAACTATCAGACAGAAAAAATGTGATAGGTTTGTTCGCAGAAAAAGCAGCATACAAATTGCCATTTAAAAAAATAGACAACAGTATAAGCCCTGTTGTTAAATACAATGAGGCAGTTCGTTTCTGAAGTGGTATAGAAGGATATATTTGGTCAGCTAAATTCAACCTGCAAGTATTAATACAAAAAATGACACGGTGATGGTTTATGGAAATTCATTCACATCGCGTCAAAATTAAAAATTCCCAAACGTGAGATTCCTCCACATATTGTTTGCCTTTGCTTTGTTCACAATTTCTGCTGATGCGGCAAACAATCAATTCAACATTAAAACGATTGTAATTGACGCAGGGCACGGGGGTAAAGACCCCGGAGCTATTGGCTACGCCAAATCTTATGAGAAAGATGTTGCGTTGTTGGTGGCACTTAAATTCGGAGCATATATTCAGAACAACTTTCCTGATGTAAAGGTTATTTACACCCGCAAGACCGATGTGTTTCTCGAATTACACCAACGGGCAGAAATTGCCAACAAAGCAAAAGCCGATTTATTTATTGCTATTCACTGCAACTCTTCCACTAACAATGATTTCTACGGAACCAGTTCATACATTCTTGGTTTGCACCGCACCGAAGCCAACTTAGAAGTAGCTAAACGCGAGAACTCGGTTATTTTGTTGGAGGAAGACCGTGATAAAAACTACGAATTCAATCCCAACACTCCCGAAGGTCATATTATTATGAGCATGAAACAAAATGCTTTTCTCGATCAGAGTATTGACTTTGCTGCCAAGGTGGAGAATCAGTTAGAATCTTATGCAAAAAGAAAAAGCATGGGAGTAAAGCAGGCGGGATTTTATGTACTTTACAAAACAGCTATGCCCAGTTTGCTGGCAGAAATTGGTTTTATTTCAAACCCTGAAGAAGAAAAGTATTTAAACTCACAGCGAGGACAAGACCAGATTGCTTCGGGTTTGTTCAACGCCTTTCGCGATTATAAAACAGAAATGGAAGGAGGAGAAACTGAACTGCCTGCTGTTGCAGACAAGAAAGATAATACTCCGGCTCCTCCTGTAAAAAAGGAAACTCCTGTTGTAAGTAAAACAACAACAACTCAAACTGCTGTAAAGGAACCGGTGAAAGAAAAAACACCAACTGTTACTCCTCCTGCTCCAAAAGAAACTGTTCAAACGCCACCACCACCGGTTAAAGAAATACCTGTGGCAGTGGTTGAGAAAATAGATACAGAATACACTACTCTTTCAGACGGAACTAAAATTAAAAAGCCAATTGATATTGGTGGCGGTGGCGGTAAAGCGGTTGCATCTATTGAAGTAACTCCGGTTAGAATTGAAGTAGAAACTCCTCCTTTAATGGAAACTAAACCAACTACTGTTGAACCTACTCCAAAACCTGCTGTAGTGAAACAAACTGCACCGGTAATCACAGAAACAAAAACTGTAACAACCACATCCGTAAAAACAGAAGTGAAAACTACTCCCGTTGTAAAGCAACCTGAACCTGCGCAAACAACATCCACCGCTGCAACAGTTATTTCAAACAGACATCCGCTTGTCCCTCTTATTAAAACTGAAAGCGGAATTGTTTTACGTATTCAGCTATTTGCTTTAAAAGGTGAACTGAAAGAATACGATAAGTTTATAAAACTATTTAAGGTAATGGGTGCTGAGGAATTGGGCAATGGCATTACCCGATACTATGGTGCTAAAACTGCTTCTCTTGCCGAAGCAAAAAAGTATCACCAGGCGGCAGTGAGCAACGGATATAAAGATTCTTACATCGTTGGATTTAAAGATGGGAAGAGAATGAATGCAGAAGAATTAAAAGAACTTGAAGGCAAGTAACATATTGCATTACATTTTGATTTCTCTCTCAAAAGTATATTTTTGACAAAATTTATTTAAGTGACAAATCAGGCTAAGGTCGGCATATTTTCTACTGTTTCAGTAATCATTTTCATTCTTGGTTTCTACTTCCTCAAAGGCACTAATCTTTTTGTAAGAAAGAATGTGTACTATGCTGTTTACGACCGTGTGGATGGTCTATATAAATCCAATGAAGTAGTAGTAAACGGCTTTAGAATAGGGCGAGTGAGTACGATGGAGCGCAACCCCGAAACAGGCAGAATTGTAGTGCAGCTTGATTTAGATAAAGACATCCTCATTCCGAAAAGCGACAGTACACAAGCGCTTCTTGTTTCTACAGATTTTCTTGGAAGTAAACAGGTGAGTATCGTTTTTGGAAACTCTAAAGAGTATTATGCAGATGGCGATACTATTCATACGTTCTTCAAAAAAGATTTGACAGAGCAAATAGGTGCACAGATTGACCCTATTATGATTGATGTAAGAAAGATGCTGCCGCAGTTAGATTCAACTATTCGTGGTATCAAAATGTTGTTTGATGCAAATAACCCGAAAAGCATATACACTACTTTAGCTACTGTAAATGTTGCGTTGAAAAAAATTGATTTGATATTGGCTCAAAATGGAGAGACACTTCATCTTACAATCAGTAATCTTCAAAGCATTACCTCAAACATTGAAAAGAGTAATGAGGCGATTACTAAGATTTTAAACAATGCCGAGAGTTTTACCGATTCGTTGCAGCAGGCAAACATTAAACAGACTATTGAAAACCTGAATAAGACAGTTACGCAATTGAATGGGGTAATGACAGATATTAACTCGGGTAAAGGCACCCTTGGAAAAATAATTAAGAATGATGAACTGTATGCTAAAGTTGATTCAGCCGTAGTAAATCTGAATGTGTTGCTTAAAGATGTAAAGGCGCGTCCTTATCGTTATATCAGTATCAATGTGCTTGGTGCAAAAAAAGCCGAAGATCGCAGGGCGAAGAAGTACAACGAATCGGGGAAGTAAAATGGCAGTTGACAGTTATTAGTTAGCAATAAATACAAATACAAATACGAAATCTCTACTCTTATTACCATTTTCGATTTCGTGATTAATCTATATTTAGTTTTTAAGCCGTTCAAAGAGTTTTCCAAAAACTTCTTTGCGATGCTTTGCGCGCTTTGTGGTTTAATCATTCCATCTATTTCTTATTCTCAACAACAAACGAAAGAAGTCGAAATCATCAATGCCGACTACCTGAAGATGCAGGAAGTGGGTGGGAAGAAATTCACCCGCTTGGTTGGTAATGTGCAAATGAAGCAAGAAGAAATAATGATGTGGTGTGATAGTGCTGTACTTGATAAGGAATCAAATTCGGTAGATGCTTATGGGCACGTTCATATTCAGCAGGATACCATCAATGCTTATTCGAACACTCTGCATCATGATGGAAACAAAAAATTCTCGAAGCTGACAGGTAATGCAAGATTAAGCAGCGGTCAAATGACCCTATATACCGAAGAGTTGTTTTATGATGTAAAAAATAAAGTGAGTTATTACCTCACAAATGGAAAGGTGATTAAAGACTCTACAGTTATCACCAGTAAGAAAGGATATTATTATAGTAAGGATCATGAAGTTTATTTCAACGATAGTGTGGTGATTGTTGACCCCAACTATAATCTCACTTCCGATACTCTGAAATACAATACCGATACAAAAGTTTCTACTTTTTTTGGCAACACTATTATCATTAAT
>JBKJJB010000091.1:0-2993 GCA_046598235.1 Chitinophagales bacterium | reverse complement strand
ACCAAAGTATGCTACAGATTACTCAAATTAGATGTTTCCTTTCATAATTTCTCTGGAAATAACCAACTTCTGAATTTCGGATGTTCCTTCACCGATAGTACAGAGTTTTGAGTCGCGATAGAACTTCTCAACCGGGAAGTCTTTTGTATAGCCATAACCCCCAAAAATCTGAACGGCATCGGTGGAAACCTGAACAGCGACTTCTGAGGTATAATATTTAGCGAATGCAGATTCCTTTGTCATTTTCTTGTGTTCGTTCTTTAAGAAAGCAGCTTGCATAGTCAGTAATTCACCCGCTTCAATTTTAGTAGCCATATCTGCCAACTTAAATGCTATTGCCTGAAAGTTTGCAATCGGCTGCCCGAATTGCTCGCGCTCTTTAGCATATTTTACTGATGCTTCATAAGCCCCCTTTGCAATACCTAAGCCGAGAGCTGCAATTGAAATTCTTCCTCCATCTAATATTTGCATTGCCTGCTGAAAGCCATTTCCAACTTTAGCATCGCCTCCACAAACATTTTCATCCGGCACAAAGCAGTCCTCAAAAATTACTTCCGCAGTTTCGGAAGCTCGCATTCCAAGTTTGTTTTCCTTCTTTCCTGCCTTTAAACCTTTTGTTCCTCTTTCTATAATGAAAGCTGTCATTCCTTTTGTGTCTAACAACTCGCCAGTTCTAACAATGGCAACTACTACATCGCTTGAAATGCCGTGAGTAATCCAGTTTTTATTTCCGTTCAAAATCCAGCCGTCATCTACCTTTTTAGCAGTCACTTTCATGCGCATGGCATCGCTGCCTGTGTTTGCTTCAGTCAATGCCCAGGCACCTACCCACTCACCGGTGGCAAGTTTGGGAAGATATTTTTTCTTCTGCTCTTCAGTACCGTGATAATAGATATGTCCGGTGCAAAGTGAATTGTGCGCAGCCACCGAAAGCCCGATGGAGCCGCAGACTTTAGATATTTCAGAAACCACGGTAACATATTCAAAATAACTTAAACCCGAACCGCTGTATTTTTCAGGAATGTAAACTCCCATAAAGCCGAGTTCTCCCATCTTATGAAATAAATCTTTCGGGAAAATCTGCGCTTCATCCCAGGTCATCAGGTTGGGGCGGATTTCGCGCTCGGCAAAATCTTTTACAGATTGGGCAATCATCAATTGATTCTCGCTGTAATCAAAATTCATTCCGGTACTTATTTCTGAAGCTATAGCTGACATATTGAAATATTTTGAGAGGGCGAATATAGGAATTTTGCCTCTGAAAAAAGGCATATCCTTAACTTACGAGAAGTTTATGGCTGAAACAATGTTCTGCGAATATGGCTGAATTTTATCCCTTCCGTTAAGGAAGTCTAACGCTGCAATAAAAGAAAACCCTGCTACCTTTCCTCCTTCCATTTGCACCAGTTCGGCAGCGGCCATTGCTGTTCCACCGGTAGCAAGCAGGTCATCATGTATCATTATATTCCAGTTTGGCTTTATTACATCAGTATGAATTTCGAGCGTAGCGGAGCCATACTCTAAATCGTATGTGTAAGATTTCGTTTTAGCAGGAAGCTTTCCTGCTTTACGAACGGGAAAAAGAGGAATCTGCAATTTGTTGGCGATAAGAATTCCAATAAAAAAACCTCGGCTTTCAATCGCACAAATAGCATCTATTTTTCCGTGGTTGTGAAGAAAGTTATTGATGATGTTCTCTGCAATTTCATCACACAGTTTCGCATCCAAAAAAATCGGTGTAATATCTTTGAATTGAATTCCCGGTTTAGGAAAATCAGGTACATTTCGGATGGTGTTTTCGAGTTTATCCTTTAAAGTCATACAGCAGTTGATTTATTACGCCAGTAGTAAAAGACAGGCACCCCTATCGCCACAATCAGCAAGCCAGGCCAGCAAGCTGAGAATTTTACTATAAGAAGATTGATACAAAATGCTGTGGCAAGGATTAAATACAAGGCAGGAACCAAAGGATAGCCCCATGCTTTATATGGTCGCTCGGCATCAGGTTGTTTTTTACGAAGAATAAAAAGTCCGGCAATAGTGAGAATATAAAAGAGCATCACGGAGAACATTACATAATCAAGCAGATCGCCATACTTACCGCTTAAACAAAGTGCTGCCGACCAAATGAATTGAATCCAAAGCGCAAAACCCGGCACTCCGTTTTCATTGTTGTCTTTCATCTTTTTGAAGAATAAACCATCCTTCGCCATTGCCTGATACACACGAACACTTGAAAGAATAATTCCATTGTTGCAACCAAAAGTGGAAATCATAATCAGCACTGCCATGATAACCGCAGCCGCACCGCCAAACATCATGTGCGCAGCGGCAGTTCCTACTCTTTCGTTTTGCGCAAACTGAATTCCGCGCTCGGTTACTGAAGCACCATCGGGGTTTCCCGCAAGTGGAAGAAGATATAGATAAGCAACATTAGCCAACAGATAAAGCGAAACAACAATCATAGTTCCGATAGCTAAACTCAAAGGAATGTTGCGTTTAGGATTTTCAATATCGCCAGAAATAAAAGTTACGTTGTTCCAAGCATCACTACTGAAAAGCGAACCAACCATACCCACACCAATTGCTGACATCAGCGCAATAGTTGAAAGATTACTTTGTAGCCAATTTCCATCTACATCTTTTGCCCAATGCGAAAGATTGAATGCATCGCTCCAATTCATACTCCATGTTTCTGAACTACCGTAAACAAAAATCCCCAACACAATAATTCCGAAAAGGGCTATGAGTTTTGCAGAAGTAAAAAGACGCAAAACAATTTTGCCGTAGTTGATTCCTCGGCTATTGATAACAGTAAGAACTAGAATGGAAAAAATGCCGAAGAGCTGTGCGGCAGAAATTTTGAAATTGCCTAGTTCGAGTAAGATATTGTTCTCACTTAAAGCAGGAATTAATACACCCGTATATTTTGCAAAGGCAACCGCCACAGCAGCAATCGTTCCGCATTGAACTACAAGAAATATTGTCCAGCC
>JBKJJB010000306.1:0-2789 GCA_046598235.1 Chitinophagales bacterium | reverse complement strand
CAGCAAGCCGCACTTAACGCACCCGGTCTGCTGCCAGCAAGTGTGGGAGAAAAATATAAACCACCGGGCCACTCGGTAAGAGTGTAAAACTGATAATGACGAAGTTCCTCAGTGCGATATAAAACTACCGATGTCCCTTTTGCAGCGTAACCATACTTATGGGTATCAACGCTCATAGATGTAACTCCCGGCAAACGGAAATCAACTACAGGAACTTTGTAGCCCAACTTCTCTGCAAACGGAACTACAAATCCACCAAGACAACAGTCAGTATGAAAACCAATACCATGCTTTAAAGCAATGTCCGACATTTCTTTGATAGGGTCGAAAGTTCCGTGAGGAAACGATGGGGCAGAACCTACGATCACAATTGTATTGTTATTGATGGCGCGCTTAACTGCATTTATGTCGGCATAATAATTTCCTGTAACAGGAACCTTAACCTGCTTAATGTTGAAGTATTGCGAAGCTTTATCGAAAGCAGCGTGGGCAGTAGTGGGCAGAATCATTTCGGGCTCGGTGATGCCCTTTTCCACTCGCGCTCTGTCGCGATAAGATTTCATGGCACAGAGAATACTTTCGGTTCCACCGCTGGTAACTGTTCCGCATACAGAGGCAGTTTCCCGTTTACCGTGCATGTGTGCCACCATCGAAACTATCTCCGCTTCAAACTTGGTAGAGGATGGAAACAAATCGGAATGTATGGGGTTGCTTTGCGATTGCAAGGCGTAAACCTTATTAAGAAAGTTAATGTGTTCCTGATCGCCATGATAAATTCCACCGCTTACATAACCTTCTCTCCAGCGCACTGTTTCCAAATCATGCATCTGCTGAATATCGTGAAGAATTTTTTCGTGGCTCAAACCCGAAGAGGGCAAAGAAGAATGCCGTTCGAATTTATCATGATAGGGTTTCAGTGAGCCTTCAAGTACCTTCATGGTCTTATCGTTTTCCCCATCAATCATCTTTTTTACGGAGGGGATTTTCTTCATCCGCTTTTCAATAAATCGTGCAACAGAAGGAGGAAGCCAGCCTAGTTTCTCAGAAATTTCTTCAATGTTCATCAGTAGTTATTTATTCAATTTAGCGAAGATGAGTTTGTTCTTGGTGTATATTTCTACAAAGCGCCCAAACATTTCATCATACAAACCTCTGTTACTTTTATTAGGTTCAAACACTTTGTTCGCTTCTACTACTTTCGATACATCATCTATACCAATAATCTTCATGGCAAGAAGTGCAAGAAGAGCAGTGCCGCGTGAGTTTGACATCAATGGCTCTTTCATTTGTCGTATCGGGCGATTAAAAATATCGGCTATGATTTGACTCCACACAGCCGAATTCGCTCCGCCTCCAATAAAATTTACTGCCTCAAATTTCCTCCCCGTCATACCTTCTACATAGCTTAATAACCAACGCCCATTTAAACCTACCCCTTCCAGCACCGCACGCATCATTTCCTTACGATTATTATTTAGCGAGAGATTATAAAACCCACCGCGAACATGGTGATCCTCCACAGGACTGCGCTCTCCATACATCCAGGGAAGAAAGTAAACGCCTTCACTTCCGGCAGGTACTTCATTTACAATTTTATCTACCAATTTGTAAAAATCTTTAGGTGCAGGACCACTATTCAAGGCGTCTTCGTGATACAACAAATTATTTTTAAGGAAGTTTAAGCAAGCACCTGCCGACTCCTGTTCATTAGTAATCAAATATCTTCCGGGCAGTGCAGAAGGAAGAGTGCCTATGCTGTGAAATATATCCGTTTTTTTGAATGGGACATGACACACTAACCACGAAGAAGTGCCGATATAGAAGTGCCCTTCATAATCTTTTACAGCCCCTGAACCTACAGCCGCAGACATCACATCAGGAGTTCCGCTTATCACTTTTACATCTGCATTCAAACCAAATTCATTGGCAATTTCTTTGGAGATATTACCCAATATTGAATTGGTAGGAACAAGTTCGGGCAATTTCGCTTTATCAATTCCTGCCAGTTGCAATAAGCCATCATGATATACAATGTTATTGATGTCGCGGTTGTCGGTTATCCAATGAATAGCAATAGAATCAAACGAGGCGGTAAACCGTCCTGTAAGCCACAGATTTAAATAATCTTTGGGCTCAAGAAATTTATATGTCTTGGCGTAAATCTCCGGCAGCTTGTTTTTAATATATAGAATATGTGCAATGGAATCTTTGCCGCTTTTGGTTGGTCCTCCTCCGGTGAGCCGAATCCATTTCAAAATTTTCCCTACCCCGTAGCCATCCACACGAATAGGACCGTGCGTTAGTTGCTTTACATATTCTGCCCCGCGCGAATCCATCCAGATAATTGAATCCATTATCTCCTTACCATTTTTATCTACGCATACTGTGCCGCTCCACTGAGCCGTGCAGTTAATAGCGAT
Source organism: Chitinophagales bacterium (assembly GCA_046598235.1). Lineage (GTDB taxonomy): Bacteria > Bacteroidota > Bacteroidia > Chitinophagales > LD1 > Bog-950. Next base: position 369 of record JBKJJB010000306.1, on the reverse strand, counting down.
AATATTTTTAGGATTGGTATGGGTAGCAGAAATCAATTTACTATAACAACTCTTAATTGCCCGCAGCCAATCCGAAGGTCGCTGTTCAGCTCCCCCATGTTCATAGAGTAACAGAGGAACTTCTTCAAATTCATAACCTATACATTTTGCACTGGTATCAAATAAGGCAACCTTAGGACCGGAAGTGCCGAGGTCTATGGTAAGAACTAACTGAGACATACTGCGAAAAAATTAGTTCACAAATATGAAAAGTTTTAGGAGAGGAATTTAAAAGATGAACAACAAAAGACCTTAGAAATCTCTTTCGTGTACCATCTGCGCCAAAGTAAAAAGCGGCTTCTTTCTTTCAGAATCTATATCAATTGCTTT
>JBKJJB010000168.1:0-6414 GCA_046598235.1 Chitinophagales bacterium | reverse complement strand
CCCTTGGAAAAAATGAGTGCAGGAATAAAAGAAGCGATTGATTTAACTGAAGTAAAAACAAATGTTTCTTATGCGTTACTAGTTACCGCACCAAATGGTTTAGTGCGTTATTTAATTGGTGATGTCATTACGTTTCAATCTTTAAATTCTTTTACTTTCAAAATTACAGGACGCACACAGGAATACATTAATGCCTTTGGCGAAGATTTACTTTTGAGTAATGTTCAGAATGCTTTGATGAAAACAAATCAGGTTTTTGATTGTGCCTTTGCTGACTACACAGTAGCTCCTCTTTACATCAACATTGAACAGAAAGGCAGAATTCAATTTGCCATTGAGTTTTCGAAATCTCCTATGAATATTTCTGCCTATGAAAAACTGTTGGATGAAAATTTGCAGAATGAAAACTCTAACTACAAACAAAAGCGCACAAACAATCTCGCGCTTACATCGCTTGAAGTAATTCTATTACCCGAAAGAACTTTCTACAAATGGCTTTCTTCGAAAAATAAACTGGGAGGACAAAACAAAGTGCCGCGTTTGGTGAATGGGAGGAAGGTGATGGAGGAAGTGTTATCTCTAATCAAAAAATAATTGTCATTGCGAGGAAGTCCGGCTTTGCGGACTGACGAAGCAACCTTCCGCTTTGTCTTTATATAATCATAAAATCGAAGATTGCTTCGCAAAGCCTCGCAATGACAACCTATTATATCTTCCGTTCAATCGTAAATTCAATTAACTGCTCTACAGATTTTCGCGATTCACTTTCCGGAAACTCATAAAGTAATTTCAAAGCTTCATCACGGTACTCTATCATCTTCCTTGCCGCATAATCCATTCCGCCATTGGCGCGAACGGTATCAATTACCCAGCGAACTTTTTCGGTGTTCTGATTTTCATTCTTGATGATGTTGATGATTTTCTTTTTGGTAGATGAATCAACTTTACTCAGCGTATAAATCAAAGGCAAGGTCATTTTGCGCTCTTTAATATCAATGCCGCGCGGCTTGCCTATTTCGGCTTCTTCGTAATCGAACAAATCATCTTTTATCTGAAAAGCTATTCCTATTTTCTCTCCCATCAGCTTTACGCGCGCAATTTTCTGTTCATCCTTAGTTGTAGTTGATGCTCCACACGCACAAGCTGAAGCAATCAGTGAAGCGGTTTTGCCTCTTATGATTTCAAAATAAATATCCTCTTGTATATCGAGCCGCCTTGCTTTTTCTAATTGAAGCAATTCACCTTCGCTCATTTCACGGATGGTGTTAGAGAGAATTTGCAACAATTGAAACTGGTTATTTTCTATTGAGAGCAATAAACCTTTTGATAACAGATAATCACCAACAAGCACAGCAATTTTGTTTTTCCAAAGTGCGTTGATAGAAAAAAATCCTCTGCGCTGATAACTGTCATCCACTACATCATCATGCACTAAAGTAGCCGTGTGCAAAATTTCTACCAAGGATGCTGCTACATAAGTCGCTTCGTTCAGCTCGCCACAAAGACGGGCAGAAAGAAAAACAAACATCGGGCGCATCTGCTTGCCTTTGCGAGTAACAATGTAATGCGTAATGCGGTCGAGCAAGGGAGCCTTGCTCTTCATACTTTCACGAAAGCGAATTTCAAACTCATCGAGTTCCTTCGCAATCGGTTTCTTTATGTCATCAAGTTTCAGCGACATGCAAAGCGAATGTATAAGATTATTACGCTGCGCGAAGATTAGCTGGTGTATTATCTGTAAAATCCTCAATTAGCGTAAGTATCATTGCGTAGCAAATTGTATGTTCGTGCCTCAAATGAGTAATGAAATAAAAATTGGCGGGGTAACAGAACACTTCAACCTACCGTGGAATTTAGCCGTAGAGCAAAATAAATTTCAGAAAGCCGGAGTAGATTTAAACTGGAAATTTTTTCCCGGTGGCACCGGTGTAATGACCGAAGCACTCCGCACTGGTGAACTCGACCTTGCCATTCTACTCACCGAAGGTTTTATTTCTGCTGCTGCGAAAGGACTCAAAGCAAAAATTGTAAAAGAGTATATCACCTCTCCGCTGGGTTGGGGAATTTTTACAGGAGCTAAATCACAGTTCTATTCGGTTTACAACCGCCTGCCTAAAAAATATGCTATTAGTAAAGTTGGGTCAGGGTCGCACTTAATGGCAATGATACATGCCGAGCAGCGCGGAGAAAAAATTAGTGCCGAAGATTTAATTGAGGTAAGAAGCATTGATGGAGCTATGGAGTCGCTTACAAAAAATGAAACACAAATTTTTTATTGGGAAAAATACACTACCAAACCTTTTGTACAAGATGGAACACTGAGAATGATTGGTGAGTTCAGCGCACCGTGGAGCAGTTTTTTAATTGTAGCCAGCGATGCTGCGTTGCAAACCAAACGAACCGCAGTCAGCAATGTATTGAAGGTGATAAATACACAAAGTGAAAAATTTGTGACATCAGAAACGTCCGTTGCATTGCTTATGGAACGGTTCAACATGAGTGAACTTGATGCCCGCACTTGGCTTAGCTCCACCGTTTGGAGTGCCGACTATTCAGTTCGCTTACAAGGATTAGAAAATGCTAAACAGGCATTGATAAAAATTGGAAGTGTGAGTGCCGAGTTGGATGTAGAAGATATGTGTGATAAGCAACTCGCCTTAGTTTAGCTACCCCACCATCTTCAAAAATTCATCTTCACTCAAAACAACAATCGAAGGAATTTTTTGCGCCTTGGCGAGTTTGCTTCCGGCATCTTCGCCTACTACTAAATAGTTGAGATTGACGGAAACGCCACTTAGCAATTTGCCTCCGTTTTCTTCTACTAATTGCTTGGCGCGGTCGCGGGTAAATTGCTGTAGCGAACCGGTGAAGAGAAAAGTTTTCCCTTCCAACTTATTGTTTTTAGAAAGAGAATCTTCGGGACGATTGGCAGTGTTGACACCAAAATTTTTCAACTCTGTTAGCAAATGAATATTGCCTTGATTCTGAAAGAAATCAAAAATGCTTTGCGCCACTTTTGGTCCAATGCCTTCGATGTTCGTCAAATCTTCCACGCTCATTTTTTCTAAATCGAAGATGGTTTGAATGTGCTGTGCAATATCTTTAGAAGTGGTAACGCCTACATGACGAATACCGAGTGCATTCAGCAAACGCCATAACGGACGATTTTTTGAATCTTCAATGCCCGCTTTGAGATTACTCACACTTTTTTCTTTCCAGCCCTCCAACTTCATAATTTCATCATAAGGCAATCGGTAGAGGGCTTCAATATTTTTGATAAAACCGCGCTGAATAAATTCGATGATGGTTGAGCTTCCGCAGCCGTCAATATCCATAGCATCTTTCGAAACAAAATGAATAGCGCGTTCTTCAGTTTGTGCTGGGCAGTCCACATTATCGCAACGCCAAATGGCATCTTCCTCGGGTTTCACCAAAGGCGAATTGCACGAAGGGCAATTGCGAGGAAAATCAATTTTCAGTTCGCTGCCATTTCGCAAATCAGGCACGGAACCAACAATGTAAGGAATCACTTCGCCTGCTCTTTCAACAATTACTGTATCACCCAATAATAAATTCTTTTCCAAAATAAATTCTTCGTTATGCAGCGAGATTGAAGAGATAGTTACGCCAGCCAATGGTACAGGTTCAATTTTCGCCACCGGAGTAACTGCACCGGTTCGCCCTACCTGAAACTCCACTTTCAATAATTTACTCTGTGCCTGTTTAGAAGCAAACTTGTAAGCAATAGCCCACCGAGGGTGATGCGAAGTGCTGCCACATTGCTGCTGCATTTTCAGTGAGTTTACTTTCACCACCATGCCATCCGTTTCGATGTTAAAGGTCAATCGTTTTGCCTCCCAAGTATTGATGAAGTCGTCCACTTCCTGTGCGCTGTGGCAGACTTTTAATTCTTTAAGCGGAGTTTTAAACCCGCAGTTGTATAACATTTCAATTACAGAATAATGCGAGAGCAATTTTTCTGCAATCAAATTTTTCCCATTCGCATCTTCCGCAAAACTTACGTGATAAAGAATGGCTTCGAGTCCGCGTTGCGCTACTTCGTTAGGGTCTTTCATGCGCAATGAACCTGAAGCCGTGTTGCGCGAATTCTGAAAACCTTTTTCGCCTTTAGCGATACGTTCCGCATTTTTCTTTTCAAAAATTTCTTTGGTAATAATTACTTCACCGCGAATTTCAATTTTATGAATTCCGAATTTAGAAAACGGAGCTGATAACGGAATAGAAGGAATTGCTTTGGCATTGTTGGTTATATCTTCCCCTACTGTTCCATCGCCACGGGTAGCTGCACGAACGAGCATATCGTTTTCGTACACCAATGCAATACTTGCTCCATCAAATTTCGGCTCCACGCAATATTCAATTTCGGCAGTTTTAACCAAGTCGGTTACTCTTCGGTGAAACTCTTCTATATCACCTAAGTTGTAAGAGTTTTCTAACGAAAGCATCGAAGCTAAGTGAGAAACTGATTCGAATTCATTGGTAAGCGCACGGGCAACCCTTTGTGTTGGAGAATCTTCGGTTACAAGATTCGGATGTTGCGCTTCTAGTTCTTTCAGTTGTTTGAAAAGAGAATCGTAGTCAAAATCTGTAATGATCGGTTCGCTTAGAACGTAGTAACGCCAGTCGTGGTAGTTGATGACTTTGCGAAGCGCGATGGCTTTCTCTGACTCAGAAAAACCACTGTCTGATTTAAGGAGTTGTTGAGATAGATGATTAAGTTCTTCAACTTGTTCTTTCGAATACATGAATCAATTTTAAAACAAAAAGGACGTATTGCTACGTCCTTACAAAATAAATTCTTTCACCCAAAAATTACGAAACAAGTTTGTCAATCGCTTCTGCCAACTTTCGGTCTTTCTCTGTCACAATATCTCCAGCATCATGCGTATTGAGGGTTATCTCAACGCGGTTATAAACGTTCACCCAGTAAGGATGGTGATCCATTTTTTCAGCCATAAGCGCAACGCGAGTCATGAAAGCAAATGCTTCGGAGAAATCTTTGAAAGTGAAAGTGCGTTTAAGGCAATTGTTTTCTTCTATCCACATAAATTAGGGTTTGTTTTGGTCAAGAATAGAGGACACTTCCTCCAATAACTTTGGCAAGTAGATAATGGTGATATTATAAATAGTTTCATTGTCGAGTTTATCGTACTCGTGGGCTATTCTGTTCCTAAATCCAACAATTTTTCGTGCGTTTGAAATTGGGAAATTTTGATCCTTCTCTAAAACTCTGTTTACTGCTTCCCCCACTAAAATGAAGTTTCGCTCTACTGCTTTCCGAAGCATCACGTTGGTATTAAATTCTTGAAATGATTTGGAAGATGAAGCGTAAAACCCTTCAATTTCTAAAATAGCCACCCTGATATCATGCAGCCAAACGAGGATTTCTTCGCTCATAAATTTTAATTCTATTGCGATTGAATGATTTTATAAGATAAGGATTGGAAATTGCCTTTTCAGAAATCAAATCCACCTTTCTGCCAAACAAATTTTCCAACGCAGTAACTAAATCGAAGTAATTGTCTGCATAAGCAGATAAGTCAACATCACCAAACTTCACCAGAAAATCAATGTCGCTTTCAGCGGTATAAGTTCCTTTAGCAAAAGAACCAACCAAATCCAATGAATTTACTTTGTGTTTTTCGCACAAAGCATCAATGGCGGTTCGATTTTGTTCAATAATATTCATGTTTCGAAAATAAGAAAAACCCCGCCAGGGGATTTAAGATTGTTTATTTAAAACTCCAATCGTATTTATCCAAATTGGTTAAACAAAGTTTTAGCAAATCAATATTGCCTTTTATGTCGGCTTTGTGTGCCATTTCAATAACTGAATGGATGTGACGTGTAGGAATACTTACCGCTCCAGCAATAGTTCCGTTAGGAGCCATGCGCTGCAAACCAGCGGTGTCTGTTCCTCCGGCAGGAAGTAATTCGGGTTGCCATTTAATTTTGTTTTTGTTGGCAAGTTCTTTCATATACTTTACCATGCGATAATCGCAGATGGCAGATGAATCCATTATTTTTATGGCTACTCCATCGCCAAGCGTTGTAACACGCTCTTCGGGTTTTGCTCCCGGTGTATCGAAGGCAATAGTTGTATCAATACAGAAACTGAATTCGGCACCGATGTGATGAGCAGCAACCTGTGCGCCACGGATTCCAACTTCTTCCTGCACGGTGAAGATGCCGTAGAAATCGTAAGGAATATTTTTGCCTTTCAGTTCACGAAGTGTTTCAATCAAAATAAAAACAGCTACGCGATTATCAATACTCTTGCAGTTTACACAATCGCCCATTTCAATCAGTTCGCGCTCGCGGGTAACGGTGTTTCCTACTTCTACAATTTTCACTACTTCTTTTTTGCTCATGCCGAGGTCAATAAAATAATCG
>JBKJJB010000152.1:0-7330 GCA_046598235.1 Chitinophagales bacterium | reverse complement strand
TAAACTGCTAAACGGATAAGTGAAAAGCGAAAGCTGAAAAGGAGGAGAAGTTTTTTCATGTGGGTTATGAGTAAATTTCTGCAACTAAAGTAGGTAATTATTCGAAAGGGGCAAAGGACAATTGTGTGAGTCTGGATTGGTTTGTCATCCCGAATGATTCCGATAGCTATCGGAACTGCGAAGTGAGGGAACTTGTATTTATAAAGGCAAAGCAAATACATGATGTTTCGCTACGCAAAGCCTTTGCTCAACATGACAACCCTTCTTTTCAGCATTTTGCGCCAATGACCGGCAACCGTAAAGAAAATCACACTTCTTTTTCCTGATTCAACAAACTACCGTATAGAACTCAACAAATATCGGGGGTTTCACAACATTTAGTTGCACGCAAAATGCCTTCTGCTTTGCTTCGTTTCAGCAAATAAAAAAATCACGGAAAATCGTGATTGCACAAACAGATGAAAAACCAAACTTTTGACCTGCCGATTACGCAGATGATAAAAAACGGTAAAGTGAAGCACACTTTATCGGAACGCGAGAAAGAAGTTTTTCAGTTGGTAGCAGATGGACAAAGCAACAAGCAGATAGCCGATACATTAGGAGTAAGCGATGACACTATTGATACACACAACCGAAGTATAGAAAACAAACTGGAGGCCAACAACATGAAACATGCAGTGGCTATTGGAATGAGAAAGAAAATAATAAAGTGAATGACCATTGACAATAGACAATAGACCATTGAAAAACCCTAAATTCTAAATCCTAAACCCTACGGAGAGAACAATGAAAACCTACACTTCAAATACAATGCATCGCAAATCGGGTATAGATGCAAAAGAGCGGTCGGCAGTAAGCAGCGGCAGGTCGTGTATAATAGCTGTAGCGGCAATAATAGCATCGGGTAGTTTAATTTTTTTCCGCTGTTTTAGTTCAATTGCTTTTTTGCCAATCGCATCGTTGTATGTTAGTTTACTGCAAAAACTCAACACATCTTCCATAACAACCTGCTCTGCAACTTTCATACTGAACTTACCCAGTAGTTCAATTTCGCTGATAAACGAGAAGAAAAGCAATTTGTCTTCCAATGCTTTTTCCGCATTGCGGTTACCATTTACCAGAAAGATAAAAAGGTTAGTGTCAACCAGCAGTTTATCATTCCCACTCATCTCTCATCTTTTTTTGATACTCGAGACCATCGCCATAAACACCTTTCAGTTTCCCAAGGAACTTGTGAGCGGGAAACCCTTTTTTCTTTTTACCTGCTCGCATTACGCGGGCAATCTTCCGGTTCATCTGTTCAACCGTATCTGTCTTTTTAATATAAACGGTCATGGCATAAATGTTTTTACGAAAATAAATAATTCGATAGTAAACTCTAAACTGTAAGCAACAAACCCTAAACGACAAACGATCAAACACCTAAACACCTTAACCCACAAAACCCATGAACTTCCTACTTCAAATAACACTTGCACATATACTCGGCTACGGGGCTGTTATTTGGTGGATATACAGTAACGAAATGCCGCTTATGTACACTTCTACAAAAAACAAAAGTGCTTCTACGGCATTTAACCGCACTGCTATAACTTATGCAACTACTGCTATAATTTGTACGGGCACTTCTATAAACGGTAGAAGCACTTCCACAGCATTTAACCGCACTGCTATAACTTCTGGAAACACCCGTACAACTTCTGGAAACACTTCTACAATTTGTAGAAACACCCGTACAGCTTTTAACCGCACTGCTATAAATTATAGAAGTGCACAAAACCTCATTTTTTAACCCAACCCCCCCCAAAAACAATGAAATCAGACTACATTCCAAATGGCGATGCCCAATTTGATGCCTGGGAAACCAACTTTGTTACCAAACTTACTGCCCTTGCTGCCACGCTGGGCTTATCACCTGCCGAGGTAACGGCTATTACTGCGGCTATTACTACCCACCACACTACTTACAACAGTGTGATTGCTGCCAAGGCAGCCGCCAAGGGTGCGGTTACTGCCAACCGCACCACCCGCAGCGATACCGAAGATGCCGTTCGGTTGTTTGTAAAAAACAAAATTAAAGCCAGCGATAGCTATACCGATGCCATGGGGCAGCAGTTGGGTATTATAGGCAGCGAAACAACTACTGACTGGAGTACCGCCAAGCCAACCATACGTGCCGAGGTGTCGGGAGGAAGTTTTCCCGACATACCGCAGGTTATTATCCACTGGGATAAAAAACAGGCAGATGGCATTTTCATTTTTAGCCGCAGAGGGTTCGACCAGAATTTTGAAATGATAGGCACCGATTCGTTTCCGCCTTACGAAGATACCCGCCCGCGCCAAAATATTACCCAACCCGAGCAACGCTGGTATTATGCAATGTATGTAGTTAAAGACCAAATGGTTGGGCTGCCAAGCGATATAGTAACTGCAATGATTTAAAACACCCATCACCCTCCTCCGGCTGCTTAAACTAGGGGTAGTAGAAACGGTGCCTAGAGGCAGGAGTGATGTGGGAGAAAAATAAAAACCCGGTAGCCGAAAAGGGGATATAGAGTAGGCGAGGAAAACAAACATATCCATGAAAAAAGTAATTTTTGTTGCACAAATGTTATTGATAATAATATTTGCAACTGGACAAACCTATAAAACAGGCGACAGGGTTTGGATAAGCAAATCGCGCTTGGTAAAGGTAAAAGCTACTAAGGAGAAAGAAGAAATTTTATTGAAAGATGCAATTGGGCGCAGAACAATAAAAGGAGAAGTGAATGGTGAAAAATATGATATTGAAATAGTTGACACTTTCAAAACTTCAACGAAATATAAAACCATAACCTCAAACTTTGTAGAGGCAAATCTGAGAAGAGGCTATTGGGCAAATGTATCGCCTGATAAAGAAACAAATCAACTGCATGTAAACTTTTGGCTGAGCAAAGACCTTGACAAAGAGCACGAGTATGTAATAGAATTCGGCAATAGAGAGTATGTATCCTTACCCGAAATAAGTTACGATTTTGGCCCTATTACCATCCCTTTTAAATATCGCTTTGGCTACTCCACAGGGCAAGACCCCAACAAAAAAGTCGTTAGTTCTGAATTTGCTGCCGATGCTAATATCGGAATATTTGGAGGCGTGACTATAGGTCGTTACAGAACCCGATATGAAACGGGCTCCGGGTTTAAAGATCTATCCCGTATTCATTTTACCATCGGTGGTTTTCTTAATCTTTCCACTACAAACTTAGATAGTTTAAGCACCACAGCAGGCAATAAACCGTTTGGCGAAGATGAGGAAAAAACCATAGGCGTATTATCGCCTGGCTTAGGAATAATGGGAGTTTTCTATAATGTTCAGGTTGGGGCATTTATTGGTTGGGACTGCGGTATAAGCCCAAAGCGTAAAAGTTGGAATTTCAATAATAAGCCATGGTTTGGTATTGGTTTAGGTTACGATTTATCAGCATTGTGGTCAAAAAAATAACCAATCAAAATGCCTTCTTCTGCCATAAACTCTGTTCTCCACATCGTTACCATCAACGGCACACCTGTTACTATAAAAGTAATAAGCGATGACCAGCCGGAGATGGAAAAGGTATATAAACTATGGTATGAAGTGTATATGCGCGACTTAAAATACAATCTTAAAGAGGGGGTAAGTCATCAAGAGAACACCGCAACACAGCCGCCCAACGGAAGCGTGTTGTATATAGCCCTTACAGACGGGATATGTGTCGGTTCGTTACGCACTACATACCAGTGCAATTCCCAGTTAGAATGTGATTATGCTTCGTGGCTGCCCAATAATAAATTGGGAGAACTAAGTAAGCTAATCGTGAATAAAAGATTTCGAAACACGAAACTAAGCGGACATCTATTAGTTGCCTGTTTCGATTACACCCGTAGTTCGGGCAACTGGAAACTGTTTGACTTAATTGTAATGAGTTGCCCACGAAAGTTACTTCCTTACTATTATCTCTTTGGCTTTACAAACATAACTCATGCCCCAACTATCCACCCCCATACAGGTAATCAAACCTACTATTTGCAATGCACTTGTGAAACAAACATACGGGTAGTGAACGAACTAAGGCAGGTATTAAAAGGCAACAAACTAATGGAAGCTAAATGGACAATAAAATATTGGTGGTATAAAAGCGGAATTAATTAAATGCAAACTCAAACCTCTATAGAGACAGTAGAACGTAGCAATCCTTTAATAGAGGGGGTCAATCAATTGTTGGACACCGTTATCATTAAAGGTACACCTGTTATCATAAAAGTAATAAGCGATGACCAGCCCGAGATGGAACTGGCGTATAGGTTGTGGTATGAGGTATTTGTTGAAGAATTAAAACGTACTGAGTATGAAGGCATATGCCATTTTGAAAAAAAATTAAAAGTTGAACCTAATGGAAGCTGGATGTTTTTAGCGTTGACAGATGGCAAGTGTATTGGCACTCAAAGAGCTACCTTGAGTTCTCAAGTAAGCCCGGAGTTTAATTATGAGCAATATTTAGGAAAAGCAATTTTCTATGAACTTTCAAAGTTTGCCATCCAAAAGGAGTTTCGAAAAACGAATTTATCTGCTCATTTAATTAATGAACCTTATCACTACTGCAAATCAAATTGGCTCATAAGAAAATTCGATTACGTGGTCATGAATTCCAGGCTTTCTATGATTCCATTCTATTCTGTCTTTGGATTTAAAAAACTCCATCAAAATTCTATGCTCCATCCTATTTTAAATATACCAATCTATCTGATGGCTTGCGATACCGTCCAGTCGGAAAACAACGTTAGGACTCTTTCAAATGTGATTAGGAATAATCCTTTCACCAAAGCAAGTGTAGCAATAAAGTATTGGTGGTATAAGCAATGGCTACGCAGCGAGACAATATGATTATCACATAAGTATAAAGTGACTTTTTAATAACGCTTAAATTTTAAATTATGATGCTTGAAGTAGAGCAGTACAGTTTAGTTCATTTCAACTACCAGGATGCCGAAGGCGATTATGATTTCGGCATTATTGCAGCAAAGCTGGCTATTACACTATTGTTGAGTTTCTCCTCTTGGTATTATCAGATAATGTTTCGCGAAATGGAGCGGACAGGCGGCAGCAGGGTTCATCCGTTTCTCAACTTTGCCCTGCTTTATTCTGTAGTAGTTATTGCATTAGTGTGGTGGCTTCCGGTGTCTTCACCCGTTAAAATAACTATCGGTGTAATGGCGCTGGCGTTACAAATACTTGGCGCGGCACTTATGAAATACCAGTTAAAAGCGTTAGGCGATTTTCCATTTAACTATCCCTACATTTTCCAAATGTTGTTACTGCTTGTTTGCGATTTGCTGTTTCTATTAAGCGGAGTGTTATTAACGGGCTGCTGGTGGCTGCTATTGGTTCTTCCACTGGCTATAGTTTTATGGTTGCTCCAAATACGGGCAAGTGTACGCATAATTTAAACTCAGTTATTACCGAATAGTGTTACTAAGTATTCAACAAAACCCCGGTAGCCGAAAAGGGGATATAGAGTAGGCGAGGCAGTTTAAAAAACATCAAAATGACATACGAACAAGTAGAAACCCTAACCCTTAACTACCCGGCAAGTAGTTTCGAAAAATTTAAGACAACTGCCGATAAATGCCTGGCTGATTTTACTAAGGGCAATAAGATTATAGAACTGATAGATGCGGGTAACCCTACACAAGCGCACCTGCACAATCTGCTCTGCACACTTTTTCAACAGGTATATATGTCAAGTTCTTCGTTTGCCTTAGCAGGTAGCATGTTAGATAGTCGCTATTTTAAGATTCGCGAATATCTCTTTCATCATGCCGAGGAGGAACAACACCACTGGAAATGGATAATACAGGACTTGCGAAATACAGGATATACAGGCAAAGACCCCCGCGAAGTGTTTCCATCTTATGCCACACAATCTTATTTATCGTTTGCTATGTTTCTGGCGCACAAACAACCCTCTGCCCGCCTTGCTATGGCTTACATTTTAGAAGGTATCAGCGGAGAACTGGGTGTAAGCTACGGGTTAAAAGTAGCGCAGCAGTTGCACCTTACCAAAGAACAGATGAGCTTTTTTATTACGCATGGCGAGTTAGATGCAGGGCATAGCCACGATATACTTGATGTATTAAAAGACTCACCTCTTACACCCTATGAGTGGGCATGGTGCGAATATGCAGCCGAATGCACAGCGCACCTTTACAAAGCTATGTATAACCACGCGGCAGAAACCGCCCTGCAAACTGCCACAAGATAATGCTGCTCGAAAACACCTTATTCAGTATGGGCGGGCTCAATTATTATGATGCAACAGGTACACCTATCGAAGGGTTTTTGCGTGGGTTATTATTAATCACCGAGGTTATTTTATTCGGTTCATTTATATGGGTATTGCTGCGGTGGTTCAAAAAAGCGGAGCAGGTAAAACGTTGGGAACTATACCTTATAAAATACGGTGGGTTGGTTTTTGTTGCCGCCCATATTGCTGCCGCTTTTTTTTCTCCCATTCCCAATAAGGTGTTGTATGCCCTTGGCATGTTGCTATTGTTGTTGTCGGCAGCATTATTCTTCTCGGCAATAAATGCTTTTAAAACACAGCCCCCGGCTGTGGCTTTTGCTGGTGAAATTCTAAGCCCGCTAAAAACAAAAGGACCTTACCGTTTTGTGCGCCATCCCTTTTATACCTCCTATTGGTTGGTGTGGTTAGGCGGCACGTTGGCAACAGGCAATTGGTGGCTGCTTATATCGGTGGTGGTAATGGGCTATGTGTATTACAAAGCTGCAAAGGAAGAAGAAGGGCAATGGCTGCTTAGCGAAATGAAAGGTGCCTATGAAGGATATATGAACATGGCAGGCATGTTCTTTCCAAAACCTGTAGGGTTAATGTTGCTGGTAATATCTTTTTCTTCAAAAGCCAAAAACATGCAATGCATAAAACAAAAAAAATAAAGCTATGCTACTTCAACAACTAAGTCCAATCAATTTTTTACCCCTACTAATAGACCTGTTTATTGCTATTGCCATAGCCAGTGTCATTATGTTTTTAGTGCCTAAATGGTATAATAAATGGCGGAGAAGTAAATCTAATAAAGGAGCCTAAAAATCTTCAGCGTAGCTTCACTTCGAATTTCAAATGAAAAGAAATTTATAACTTCTTTGTCTCAGTCGGGGTATTCTCTCCATCCGCAGAGTGTCCGTTTCGGCACTCTGCGGTGTAACCCTGTTCTTCCAAGTCTTACCGCATTTATCCCGATTATTTCGGGAGCGAAACTTGCCCGCCTGAACGAAGTCGGGCAGGGAAGTTCAAAT
>JBKJJB010000133.1:0-2662 GCA_046598235.1 Chitinophagales bacterium | reverse complement strand
ATGGTTTCAATGTAGGCGGTGTCTTTGCCTCTGCCTTCTGCCACCCGCGATTTAAATTCAGCGTATATTTTCTCCACGCTTCTCTGTACAAAAGCCGATTCTTCGGCATCCAGCGGCTTAGTAAGTCCGCCAAATACTCCGTGTTTATTTACTTCCACTTCATCGAATGTAATTCCAAGTTTATCGTTAAACAGTTTACGTGCATTAGGAATTAGACCAAACACTCCAATAGAGCCGGTGATGGTATTTGGCTGTGCAAAAATTCGGTTACCCATGCAGGCAATATAATAACCACCTGAGGCAGCAACATCGCCAAAAGAAACAACCAATGGTTTATCTTTCTTAGCCAGCACTAACTCTCTCCACATTACATCACTCGCCAAGGCACTTCCTCCACCGGAGTTTATTCTTAATACAATTGCTTTTACTTTTTCATCTCTTCTGAGTTTACGGATAAGTTTGGCGAACTTCTCCCCTCCTATCTCACCATCTTCCCCTTCGCCATCTACAATGTTTCCCTGCGCATACACCACTGCAATTTTACTCGAACCTTCTTTTGTATCATCCAGTGCGCTGGCGTATTTTGCAAGTTCTATCGCATTCAAATCCTTCTTTTTGTCAGTTCCGGTTTTTTCCTTCAACTTATCCAATACCTGGTCGTAATAAATAGCATCATCAATCAGTTTAAGTCGCTTATCATCTTCAGGAGATTCTGCGCGAAGATTATTTACTATGCTGTTAAGTTCGGCTGTATCAATTTTTCTTTCTTTCGAAATGTTGGTGATAAAATGATTGTAAACATCTCCGTAAATATTCAATAACTGTTGGCGGTTAGGTTCGCTCATATCGGTGCGCACAAAAGGTTCAATAGCACTCTTGAATGATCCACAGTGAAAGTCCTGTACTTCTATTCCATACTTATCGAACATGCCTTTGAAATACATAATTTCTCTTCCTAATCCCCTTAGTTCCATTCCTCCATTGGGGTTCATATAAATTTTATCGGCAGCAGTAGCGAGGTAATATGCTTTTTGAGTAAGTACTTCTCCGTAAGCGTACACAAACTTGCCGCTCTTTTTAAAATCAAACAGTGATTGACGTATAGCCTCAAGTGTTGCAAAGCCGTTGTCATTGATACCGAGTTCGAGGTAAATGCCTTTAATGTTATTATCGGTCTTAGCCTTTTTAATGCACGCACGTATTTCTGTAAGACCAACTGCTTTTTTGGGGTTCATATTGCCCACGCTTAGTCCTGCGAAGGGATTGTTATTGGTTACTTCGGGAATGCGATAATTGAGGTCGAGCGCAAGGATAGAGTTGGCTTTTATGGTTGCTTGCTTTTCTTTACCGGCAGCCGAGGCAATACCCACCACGATACCAATGAACAGGAGGAACAATAATATAATACCCGTCATAGTCGCGAAAACGAATTTGAAAAACTGCTTCATATCTTAAATTTTAAGGGTTGACGTTGTGTGTGCGATATAATTTTAAAGATTTGCAATAATAATATTTTTGATAGCCATGAAAGAAGTATATCTGTTGCTCGGCTCTAATGAAGGAAACCGAATAGAGAATTTCAACAAAGCATCAGAACTTATTGAACTACGTTACGGAAAAATCATCTGCTCATCCTCCATTTATGAAACCGAAGCATGGGGGTTGAAAGAACAAAACGCCTTCCTGAATCAGGCAGTAATGATTCAAACTTCTCTACCTGCTCTTCTCCTTCTTACTAAGTTAAAGGCAATAGAAAGTGAAACCGGCAGAACCGAAACAGTAAAGTGGGGTCCTCGAGTAATTGATATTGATATTCTTTTTTACGGAAATGATATAGTTAAACTACCCGAACTCACAATCCCTCATCCTTATTTACATCTAAGAAGATTTACACTTACCCCATTAAATGAAATAGCAAAAGAATTTGTTCATCCTGTGTTGCAAAAAACTGTTACTACTTTACTAAAGGAGTGTAAAGATTCTTCAGAGGTAATTCAAATTCTAAATTCTGAATCCTGAATCATTTATCTTCCTCAAACTCCTTCATATCATAATCCAGCCATCTTCCCCATTGGTTCATTTGGTTGATAACAAATGCCTGGCGCCTGTAAACATACCCCGAAGGTCTCCCTGCATTAAACTTTATGGGATTGGGCAAGCAGGCAGCAATGAGTGCTGCTTCGCTTTGTGAGAGTTTCTTTGCCGGCTTATGAAAATAATACTGAGCGGCAGCTTCTGCTCCGTAAATGCCATCGCCCATTTCAATCACATTCAAATACACTTCCATAATGCGCTGCTTGCTCCAGAATACTTCGATAAGTGCCGTGAAATAAACTTCCAATCCTTTCCTTATAAAACTCCGCATAGGAAACAGAAAAGTTTTCTTTGCTGTTTGTTGCGAAATAGTAGAAGCCCCGCGCATGCGCGGGTGCTTTCTCTTTTGCTGTTTCTCGTTATATTTCATGGCTTTTTGAATAGCTTCAAAATCGAAACCATGATGCCACAGAAAGTTTTGATCTTCGGAAGTAACTACTGCCAGTTGTAATGAGTTTGAGATTTCGCTGAGCGGAACCCAGTCTTTCTTCAAACGCATTTCTTTCCCATCTATCTTTTGATCTACACATCGCTGTAGCATAAGAATGGTAAACGGAACGGGAACAAA
>JBKJJB010000115.1:0-3275 GCA_046598235.1 Chitinophagales bacterium | reverse complement strand
GAATAAACATCGTAAGTAGTGGCAACCTGCGCATTGCTCATAGCCAAGCCACGCGCACCTACACCTATCTGCAAAAACTCATTGCTGTATTTGCGCACTGTCTGCGAAAACAATAAGGAGGAATAACTTAAAATGAGAAGGACAAGTATGCTTTTTTTCATCATGTTTTATGCTTTCAAAATTTCCTGCCAGCTATAACGTATCGTATTATCTATATTGTATAAAGCAATAACAAACTTTTTCTTCTCCTCCCGGGTAAATTCAGTTTTAGCTACGGAACCATACAATTTGTTCAAGGCAAAAACTATGTTTTCTAAATCTTTTAATCGGTATAAAAACCGACTTTGTTTAAAGGATTTAAAGGTAGCGAAAAAACTATTCTTTGCTGTTATAAGCCCAAAGTGGTGGAAGTAAGTTTCTAACATCTTTTCGTCAGCCTGTACTATTAGTTTATAGTAGTTATCACAGACTGATTCTTTTTCAAAAATAATATGTCTGTCAATCATCAGTTCAACCGCTATATGAGCAATTACAGATAAGCGCAAACGGCTCCTATCCAAACTCTCTTTCATAAAAGATTGAGTAGTGAGGGTAATATGTTGCATGAACAACTTTGAATTATGAAATCTTTTATCGCCTTCGTAATGTTTCAGAATACCCAAATGAATCTGTCTCAGGTTCTCATCTTCAGGAAGGGGTGCTTTCTTAATTACAGAGTTGTATGCTTTCGAAAAACCATGCACCAAATCAGGAATAGCCAGCGCAGTAACAAACAGCGGATTATCAGCAGGTAATTCGGTATAGTAATGTGACAGGAAGTGCATTCGTTTATATTTGCGAACACAATTTACTACAGATGAGTTTTATTGAAGAATTGAAATGGCGGAATATGTTGCACGACATGATGCCGGGAACTGAGGAGTTGCTTGATAAAGAGATGGTTTCGGGCTATATCGGTTTTGACCCAACGGCAGATTCGTTGCACCTTGGAAATTTGATGCCGATAATGACCCTCTTGCATTTTCAAAAGTGCGGACATAAACCCATGGCAGTGGTGGGTGGTGCTACAGGAATGGTAGGCGACCCTTCGGGAAAAACAACAGAGAGAGAAGTCCTGACGGAAGAAGTACTCGAGCAAAATTTGGCAGGCATTAAAAAGCAACTTGAAAAATTTCTTGATTTCACTGGAAGTAATGCTGCGGAGATTGTAAACAACTACGATTGGTTTAAAGGGTATGAGTTGCTAAAATTTTATCGGGAAGTAGGGAAGCGAATCACGGTAAACTATATGATGTCGAAGGAAAGTGTGAAGATTAGGTTGGGCTCTGAAGAAGGAATGAGTTACACAGAGTTTTCTTACCAGTTGATACAGGGTTATGATTTTTATTGGTTGTGGAAGAATAAAAATGTGAAGCTGCAAATGGGCGGCAGCGACCAGTGGGGAAATATTGTAACAGGAAACGAATTGATAAAGCGAATTGGTAAGGGAGAATCTTTTGCACTTACAACTCCTCTTATTAAAAAAGCAGATGGAACAAAATTCGGCAAGAGCGAAAAAGGAAACATCTGGCTTGATCCGAAAAAAACTTCGCCTTATAAATTTTACCAGTTTCTTTTAAATAGTTCCGATGAAGATTCACCGGCTTACATCCGTATTTTCAGTTTGAAAAGCAGAGAGGAAATTGAGGCATTGGAAAAGCAGCACAGCGAAGCCCCTCATTTGAGATTGCTTCAAAAAGCACTGGCAGAAGAAGTGACAGAAAGAGTTCACTCTACCGATGCTTTGAACCGTGCAAAGGAAACTACTGAAATTCTTTTTGGTTCATCGTTCGAAGGATTTAAAAAGCTATCAGGAGAAGAAATTGAAGATGCGTTTGATAGTGATGTTACTTTTACAATTAGTAAACAGGAGTTTGAGAATGGAATTGATACGGTGAGTTTAGTAGGAGAGAAGGCTGCGATATTTCCCTCTAAGGGCGAAGCAAGAAAGAGTATTCAGGGAAACGGAGTAAGCATCAATAAAGAGAAAATCAATCTTGAAAAGAAGTTGACAACGGCTGATTTGCTACACGATAAATATTTACTTGTGCAGAAGGGAAAGAAGAATTATTACTTGATTATTGTGCAATAGGATATGAAGAAAATTTTCATCGCAGGATTTTTGATTTGCTTTTTAATTTTATATCAGTCATGCAGCAAAAAACCTTTTGCTTGTTTTCAAACTGATGTGGATGAGGATAGTGTTCATGTAAATCAGCCGATCACTTTTAGTTCCGCTTGCACCAGCAATGGAGGCGATTTCTTTTGGGAGTTTTATGATAATGATGACTCCGTTTATTTTTCCCGTAATGTTCAGATGACTTTTTACGATACAGGAAATGTGAAAGTATTTCTGTTGGTTTCAAATGGAAATAAGACTTCCTCCATGACCAAAAATATTCATGTAAACCCTTAGTCAGTCTGCTATTTGAGCATTGAGTGCTTCTGTTAATCCTTTTGCTTTCAATAGTATTTCTTCGTACTCTTTTTCAGGAACTGAATCGTAAGTAATTGCACCTCCTACCTGAATGGAAAGATATTTTTCTGTTGCGTTATAGAGAATACTTCGAATCACTACATTAAAATCAAAATCATTTTCAGCAGTAATGTAGCCGACAGAGCCGGAGAATAACCCACGCTTAGTAGTTTCATATTTTTCAATATTCTCCATCACAATTACTTTAGGTGCACCGGTCATGCTTCCCATTGGGAAAGCATTTTTTAATACATCTGTGAAATGAATTTCGTTTTCCACTATGGATGTAATAGTTGAAATCATTTGATTGACTGTTGCAAATTCATATACTCCGCAAAGTTCATCTACGCTTACACTTCCCGGCTTTGAACTTTTAGCCAAATCATTTCTCATCAAATCAACAATCATTACATTTTCTGCTCGCTCCTTTTTGTCATTCTGAAGTTGAAGTTTCAATTTCTCATTTTCATGTGGGGTGGTTCCTTTTTTAATAGTTCCTTTTATTGGTTGAGCGATAAGTTTGTTTCCTTCTTTCTTTAAAAACCTTTCTGGGCTGGCACAGAGAAGGAACTTGTCATCGAGCTTGAAGAAACAACTGAAAGGTGTTTTTGCTTTATCGTTTAGTTGCAGGAATGTTTCTACTGCATTTATTTCAGCATTATCTGCATAAAATTCATTGCAATAATTCAATTCATAAAAATCACCTTCTTCAATTTGTTTTTTAATGGCTTCCACATTTTTCAGATAATCATTTTTTGAA
>JBKJJB010000098.1:0-4110 GCA_046598235.1 Chitinophagales bacterium | reverse complement strand
GGGTCTTCGGCATTTACACGGCATTCAATAGCGTGCATCTTTTCAGGAAAATACAACACACCCGAAATAGGAGTTCCCGCAGCAATCATTATTTGCTCTTTCACTAAATCAAAATCCATCACTTCTTCGGTTACCGGATGCTCCACTTGTATGCGCGTATTCATTTCCATAAAATAGAAATTCTTGTGCTTGTCTACAAGAAATTCTACTGTGCCCACACTTTCATATTTAATTGCTTTTACCGCTTTTACTGCGGCTGCTCCCATCTTCTTGCGCAACGATTCATCTACAAAAGGGGAAGGGGCTTCTTCTACTAATTTCTGATGACGTCTTTGCACCGAGCAATCGCGCTCACTCAAGTGAGTGGCTTCGCCATACTGGTCACCTGCTACTTGTATTTCTATATGGTGCGGCTCTTCAATATATTTTTCGAGATATACCGCATCGTTGCCGAAACTTGCACCTGCTTCACTTCGCGCCATAGTGTAGGCGTGTTCCAAACTTTTATCATCGCGTACAATACGCATTCCTTTTCCGCCACCACCGGCAGTGGCTTTTAATATTACAGGATAGCCAATTTGCTTAGCAATCTGTTTGGCTTCTTCTGCCGAATCAATCAGACCTTCGCTGCCGGGAATGCAAGGCACACCGGCTTTTATCATGGTTTCTTTAGCAGTAATTTTATCGCCCATAGCGCGCATTTGCGCAGGAGTAGGTCCTATAAATTTGATTTTGTATTTATCGCACAACTCGGCAAACTCTGCGTTCTCGGCCAAAAATCCGTAGCCAGGATGAATAGCATCTGCATTGGTAAGTTCAGCAGCCGCCATAATCGCCTGCATGTTTAAGTAAGATTCTTTACTCCTGGGCCCGCCAATACAAATAGCTTCATCGGCAAATCGCACATGCAAACTATCGCGATCGGCAGTAGAATATACCCCAACAGTTTGAATGCCCATCTCCTTGCATGTTCTGATAATGCGGAGGGCTATTTCGCCACGGTTTGCTATGAGAATTTTTTTGAACAATCTGACTGGTTAATAGTTATTGGTTAATAGATGAAAGTTTAATCGTTAACTGTTATTGGTTAATCGGGAATGCAAAAAGCGGACTTGGCTGTTTACCAATAACGATTAACTAATAACCATTAACTCTTTTCGATTAAGAAAAGCGGTTGGTCATACTCTACAGGCGAAGAATCTTCTGCCAGTATCTTCACTATTTTCCCTGCGCTGCCATCAAATTCAATTTCGTTGAACAATTTCATGGCTTCGATGATGCAGAGCGTATCTCCGCTTTTTATAGCATCGCCTACTTTTACAAAAGGTTCTTTATCTGCGCCCGGCTTGCGGTAGAACGTACCCACCATAGGTGATCGGAAAGTGATGAGGTTTTCGTTCTTGGGTTGCGCTGTAGGAGTTTCCGATTTCTGATTTTCGGAAACAACTTGTGTTACCTGCGGAACTGCCGGTGCAGCAATAAATGTTTCGTTCCCTTTGTTCTTTATAGAAATAGTGTTTTCGCCTTCTTTTACTGTCAATTCGCTGATGTCGGTTTTCTTTACCAGCTTTATTAACTCCTGAATTTTCTTTATATCCATACCTTGGGTTTTTGTTTCATCCCGAACGCTCGTCCCGAATTTATTTCGGGATGTTTCGGGAGGGGATAAAAAATCCCGAACAGTTACTGCTTCGGGATGTCGAATGTAGTTAGACTTTCCAAGTTTCAAAACTTGGAAAGTCTTCTGCTTCATTATTTACTTGCCTTAACGCGCTCTACATAAGAACGGGTGCGGGTGTCTACCTTTATTTTCTCTCCCTGTTTTACAAAAAGCGGAACGTTAACGGTAGCTCCGGTTTCGAGGGTAGCGGGTTTTTGTGCGTTGGTAGCTGTGTTGCCGGCAACCGCATCTTCGGCATAGGTAATTTCCAACACCACATGCTGCGGTAATTCGCAGGCAAGTATTGTATTAGTTTCTTCGTGAACTACCACATCGCACACATCACCTTCTTTCAAAAAGTCGTTGTTCTCAATAGTTTTTCCATCAATGACTATCTGGTCAAAAGTTTCGTTATCCATAAAATTGAAACCCATGTCATCTTTATATAAAAACTGATACGGTCTGCGAATTACGCGGGCTGTAATAATCTCGTGACCTGCGGGGAAAGTGTGCTCCAACATTCTGCCCGATTTAAGCCCTTTCATACGGCAGCGCACGAAAGCGTTTCCCTTACCGGGTTTTACGTGCTGAAACTCCACGAATTGAAAAATGTCGTTGTTGAATTCTATACAAAGTCCGTTTTTGATTTCTGCGGTAGTAGCCATATTTTGTTTTGTTTTAATGTCCGAAGCACTCCCTCGGAGGGGGCGCAAATATAACAGGACAAAGGGAAATGGGAAATGGGCAGTTAGCTAACACAAAGGGTGCATAAGATAGGGGATAAAAAATTCTTCTTTTTGAAAACGAATTATATTTTTCGATAACCAATCGAATAACCCTAAACCACACACGTCATGAAAAAAGTTTTACGCGTTTTCCTTTATCTTCTTTGCTTTATAGTAATAGCTGTTATTGGATTTGTCAGTTTCATACAAGTGAGAGGCATTCCAAAATATGAAGTAGATAAGATTGATTACCCTCAGGTGCAGTCTGACTCAGATATGATTGCCAACGGTGAAAAGATTGCTGCTGTGCAGTGTATTGTTTGTCACCGTGGTAGCGATGGAAAGCTTTCCGGCAGATTGTTAAATGAAATTCCTCCTGATTTTGGAGAAATTTATTCAGCCAATATTACACAAAGCAAGGAAAAGGGAATTGGGAAATGGACCGATGCGGAGATTGCGTACCTGTTGCGTACCGGTGTAAAACCAGATGGTCAGTACCTGCCGGTGTATATGCCTAAGTTTCCGCACCTCAGTGAATATGATTTGAAAAGTGTAATTGCATTTTTGCATTCCGATAAACCTTATGTGCAGGCAAGTGAAATTCCTAAGGTGCCGAGTAAGCCTTCGTTTCTTACTAAGTTCTTGTGCTTTGTTGCGTTTAAAAAGATTCCTTATCCGGCTGCACCTATTGCACACCCAGATTCAACAGACGCAGTAACTTTTGGTCATTATCTGGTTACCGGTCGCTATGATTGTTACCCTTGTCATTCCGCAGATTTCAAAACGCTTAATATGGAGTTCCCTGAAAAAACTCCGGGCTATTGCGGAGGAGGAAACAAAATGATAACGCTTGACGGTAAAGAGAGATTTACCGCCAACATTACTCCCGATGAGGAAACGGGAATAGGTAGATGGACATTTGAAGATTTTTCAAATGCTATGCTTCATTCAAAAAACAAGGATGGTAAAACAATTCGCGAACCTATGTTGCCGTACAACGGAATGACAGATGCGGAATTGAAAGGTATGTGGGCTTACTTGCAAACTATTCCTAAAATAAAGAATGTAGTAGATAGAAAGTGGGATCAGGATTAGGGAGAATGGAATGGTGGATGAATGGATTACTGGAATAATGCAATCTTGCATTTTACAACACTCCAATCATCCAATCATCCATTTGACCCTTTTTGTAAATACAAGTATTCGTTCATCTTTCCACCTTTGTTACATTTGCCCCTCTTTGGCTCCGTAGTTTAATGGATAAAACGATGGTTTCCGGAACCGTTGATCGCAGTTCGATTCTGCGCGGGGCTACCACACCAAACTCACCTTTGTTTTTAGCAGCATGGTTTATTTCAACTTCGTTGAAACCCTTGCTGCTATTACATAACAGGGCGAACACTTCACTTGGTTTTGTGGTTCGATACTCACCATCCCTGTAATACAGCTTTTCAGGAAATATCAAACCAACCAGTTTTTGCTTTGCCTCTAGGTCAGCTTGCTGAAAATGAGTTTTCAGATGGCTGAGAAGTGAGAATCCGTATTTTGCATACTGCATAAAACCTGAATCAGTTTGGCGTAATTCATTGAGTTGGTCAGTGAGTTGCGTCATTTCCTTTTGGTAGATGCTTTTAAGGCGTTTGAAAGAATCTTTGTCAAGGTCATCTTCCATAAATTTACGTTCGGTCTTTACAACCATCTCTTGCCGCTTTACAATTTCGGCTT
>JBKJJB010000029.1:0-7689 GCA_046598235.1 Chitinophagales bacterium | reverse complement strand
AGCAAGTGCAAGTGGCGGATGCAACGGAGAGTTAAGTGATAACAATCAAGGTGCACCGAACTATTGTGGTGGAAGCACTGAGGTTACGTTTACCTATACAAGCACATGTTTCCCATATATTACAACATGCAGTTCAACATTTACTGTAACAGAACCGGATCCATTGACAATCACTTGTCCAGAGGACTTAACAGTTGACGCATGTCAGACTCAGGAAGAAGTTGATGCGCAATTTGCAGCATGGTTAGCTACAGTAAGTGGAACTGGTGGGTGTAACGGACAATTATCAGATAATCATGAAGGTAGTCCATCTTTTTGCGGTGGTAGCACTACAGTCATGTTTACTTACACAAGTAGCTGTTATCCTTATACAACAACATGTGAAGCTACATTTATTGTTGCTTCACCAATATTTGATGCTCCGGATGACATTACTATTTATACAGACGAGAACTGCGACTTCAATGCAGATCCTTCAATTACAGGTGAGCCTGAAACAGGAGGAAGTTGCTCCGCTACTTATACAGATGAGTTAATTACACCGCGTTGCACTAATCCATGCAGTGGTCCTTGTATCTGTGATCCGGGACAATGTCCGGGTTCTCGCAAAATCATACGTACATGGCACTTTACTGATAATTGCGGAAACCAATATGCTGACCAAACTCAGAATATATTTATCAGAGATATTACACCTCCTACGTTTACGCGTCCGGCAGATATTACTATCTATTGGGATGCAAACTGCGAAGCAGATGTTGATCCGGCTGTAACTGGCGATGTAACAGATGAACATGACAATTGCTCAGTTTGTATTGATGCTAGATATACAGACAGACTGCGCTTTAGCCTATGTAACTTTACCGTTACCCGTACTTGGACATTGACTGACCTTTGCGGCAATGTTTCAGCACCTCAGGTTCAGATTATTACGGTTCGTGATAACACACCTCCGGTAATCGTTTGCTCACCGGATAAAACTGTTGCTTGCAACGGAACAGTTTCTTTCGATGCTCCTTTTGCAAGCGATGCATGTGGAGCCGCACCTACTGTTACTATCATTGTATTTGACGATGTAGTTGGTAATGTTCACACTCGCACATGGCAGGCAACGGATGCTTGTGGCAATTCAGCTACTTGCAGCCAGCGTGTTACAGTAAATACCGGAACACCTCCAACGATTCAGTGTCCTGGACCGGTAACAGTAAATTGCGCATCTCAGGTGCCAGCACCAAATACAGGAAGCGTAACAGCAAGTCAGGGTGCGGTAGTAACTTGGGAAGGTGATGTTATCAGCAACAAAACTTGTCCTAATCGTTTTACAGTTACTCGTAAATACAAGGCAACAACGGCTTGCGGTGCTGATAGCTGTTATCAGACTATCACTGTAAACGATCAAACACCTCCAAGTATTACCTGTTCGCCTGATAAGACTATAGGCTGCAATGGAGTGGTATCTTTTGATGAACCTACGGCATACAGCGATAACTGCGGAGGTACTCCTACACTTACAGTAATTACACCTGACAATGTGGTAGGCAATGTGCATACACGTACTTGGTTAGCAACCGACTCTTGCGGTAATACTGCTACTTGTAGCCAACGTGTAACTGTAACTGGTAGCAATTTGCAAATGGGTAATTGCTCAAAAACAGACCTTGTTTGTAACTCCAGTAACAATAACAGAAGCACCACTTATACAGGCTCTGTATGTGCAGGAACTGTAACGGGTGCTAATGGACCGGTTACTTATTCATGGTATAAAGGTGGAGTATTTGTAGGTGATTCGGCATGTGAAACAGGTCTTGAGACCGGAACTTACTGTCTGACAGTGACAGATGGATGTGGAACAGCAACTTGTTGTGTAACCATTAATCAGCCGAACAATATGAGTTTCACTAGTGCATGTACACATACCGATGCTGTTTGTAACGGTACTGGTTGTGTAAGTGCGGGAGCTATTACCGGTAATGTCGGTCCTATTAGATACAAATGGAAAAACGCAGCCGGTGACTCAATAGGAAACACTGCTACATTGTGTGGTCTTGCTCCGGGCACTTATACCTTATACGTTAAGGATAACTGTGTGTGCCTGACTTGTACACAGACTATTGGTGTAGTTAACCAAAACTGTGGTGCAGGTATTTTCCCTACCGCAACTACATGCAGCGATTTCAGAGATGGCACGGCTGGGCGTGTATTCCAGCTTTGCTATACCAACGGTTCAGCGAGACGCGGCAATACGGTATCAAATGCAATACCTGGTATGATATTCTACTACACTAGTGTAGTAGCACCAAGTTCGAACTTCTGTGTAGAAGTAGTACAGACCAACAACAACTGCGGTCTTAATCTGTTGCGTGTGCATCAGGGTAACCAGGTAACGTTGTATAATAGCGACTGTGGTAACATAGCTACCGGTGCAGAGACCGTTTATACCGCCAGCCAGGAGGTGTCAAGAGTTTGTATTAGAAACGCTACCGCGGGTGCAACTTATGTTCTAAGAGTTAAGTATGAGCCTAAATCATTAATAGGTTCGCCTAACAACCTCACAGGTTGCACTTACAGCTTCTATTCAAGAACAATAGTTGGCAATACGGTAACTACAGTTCCTAATAGTTCAACTTCAATTAATGCTTTACCGGGCTGCACATTCACATATAAGTCAGATGAAACAGAAGGATTGTCTGAGGACAATACGGATAACATGTTTAATGTTAGAGTTTATCCTAATCCGTTCTCAGATCAGTTCCGCTTGAACATCGAAAGCTCATCAGATGAGCCTATGGAAGTAAGAATATTCGATATATTAGGTCAGTTGATGCAAAACAAGTTGAATGTAGAATACACCAGCGACATCAACTTTGGAAGCGATCTTTCTAAGGGAGTTTACTTAGTGGAAGTTAAACAAGGAGATAAAGTTCAGGTTCAGCGCATCGTTAAATCTGAATAATAAAACCTTTAATCTTTGAAATACAAAGCCGCTCTGAGAAATCAGAGCGGCTTTTTTGTTTTTTGAATTTTGAGAGCAGAGCAGAAGAGATGTCTTTCCGTTATAGTCCCACTTGTATTACTTCAAATAAATCCTCCCTTCCTTGCAGGGTTTCGCGAATGTGGGCATCATCAGTGTCGGTAAGAAACACCTGACCGAAGGCATCGCTGGCAATAAGGTCAATCAGTTGGCGGCTGCGGTCGTTGTCGAGCTTATCGAAAATGTCATCAATCAGCAGCAGGGGTTTATGCGAGGCAGCCTGCTTTATCAGTTCATACTGCGCAAATTTCATAGAGATGATAAAACTCTTCTGCTGCCCCTGCGAACCAAACTTCTTCATCTTGTTGTTTGCATTTAAGCCCCCTTCGGGGGTTTGGGGGCTTATAAAAAACTCCATATCATCTTTATGAATCCCTACATCAGTTCGTTGAAGCATTAAGTCCTTTTGTAAACTACCCTGCAATAGCTCATCAAAGGGCTTATCGTTCAATTGCGAATAATAGCTGAAGCTAACCATCTCACGCTCCAAACTTATTTCCTTATAAAAAGATTGAAACACCGGTTGCAACTTTGCCATTACCACTTTACGCGCTTGATGAATATTTGTGCCTAAAGGAATCAATTGCTTATCGTACGATTCCAGAAGTTGGCGGTCGGGTCGCTTAGTTTCGGCAAACTGTTTTAAAGCAGCGTTGCGCTGCGCAAGTAGTTTGGTATAAACAATCAGCCACTCTAAATACTGATGATTGATTTGAGAGATAGTTCCATCTAAGAACTTCCTTCGTTCCTCGCTGCTGCCCAAAATAAGCTGACTGTCGTCAGGTGAAATAATTATGCAAGGGAAATTGCCGATGTGGTCGCTCAATTTTGGGATGATGTTGTCGTTTACGATTAACTCTTTCCGTTTATTAGAAGGTAGTTTGTAAGTAATGTGAAAGTTCTCGTGCGTTGAGTCGTTGCTGGTGTTATCACCAACAACCTTGTTTAGTTCTCCATCCAACCTAAAAAAATCCTGTCCAAACAAAATATTTTGTTGGTCAACATTATTGAAATAGCTTTTAGTAAGACACAGGTAATAAACAGAGTCAATAATGTTGGTCTTCCCTGAGCCGTTCTTGCCAATAAAACAGTTAATCTTCTTAGAGAAAGGCAGCGAAAGCGAAGCGTGGTTTTTGAAATTAAGAAGGGTAAGTTTATTCAGAAACATTACTTTCGCTCGCGTCTTTTTAAAGAATAAAGAATGGCGAAAATAACCAAAGACACCTATTTATATTGGTACGAACTCATGCTGCGTTTGCGCAGATTTGAAGAGCGTGCTGGTATGCTTTATGGGCAGCAGAAGATACGTGGGTTCTGTCATTTGTATATCGGTCAGGAAGCTGTAGCGGCAGGAACTATGAGCGCCTTGCGCAAAGACGACCGTATGATAACCGCTTACCGCGACCACGGACTTGGCATAGCAAAAGGAATTTCCTGTAACGAAGCAATGGCTGAACTTTTTGGAAAAGCTACAGGATGCACCAAAGGCAAAGGGGGCTCTATGCACTTCTTCTCTAAGGAGCATAACTTCTTTGGAGGACATGGCATTGTAGGCGCGCAAATTGGCTTGGGTGCGGGAATCGCTTTTGCCGACCAATACAACGGAAACGATAGCGTAACCATTTGTTACTTCGGTGACGGAGCAGCGCGGCAGGGTATGTTGCACGAAGTCTTCAACATGGCAATGACCTGGAAACTGCCTGTGATATTTGTATGTGAGAACAACGGCTATGCCATGGGAACATCTGTAGAGAGAAGCTCGAACGTAACTCAAATTTCAACATTGGGGGAAGCCTATGACATGCCGTTTGAATCAACCGATGCTATGCAATGCGAGACTGTTCATGATGCAGTATTGCGCGCAGCCGAAAGAGCAAGAAAGGGCGAGGGACCAACCTTTCTTGAAATGACTACGTACCGCTACAAAGGGCACTCCATGAGCGACCCACAGAAATACCGAACCAAAGAAGAAGTGGAACAATACAAGAAACTTGACCCAATTGAAACAACACTCAATATAATCCTGAAGAAAAAATACGCCACTCAGCAAAAGATTGATGAAATAGTTGCGCGGGTAGAAAAGGAAATAGACGATTGTGTGGCATTTGCCGAAAGCTCTCCTTATCCTCACGACAATGAACTATACAAAGACATTTATGTGCAGGAAGATTATCCGTTCTTGATGGAATAAACAAAGATTTTATATTCGCACTTCAATTTCAAAAACAAAACATGGCAGAAGGAAAAGAAAACTTAGGTGAAAACATACAAACAGGCTTGGGTAAAATTGAGCGGTTTGTAGAAAACAATAAGCAGAAGGTGATGATTGGAGGCGGTGTAATAGCAGTAGTGGCTGCAGGGCTCATCTATCTTTTCATGGCGTATCTTCCGGCACAAAATGTAAAAGCACAGAAGGCAATGTACATGGCAGAGTTTGCTTTTGCCAAAGATTCATTTTCATTAGCACTTAACGGACAAACAACCGGAGCTACTCCTTACAAAGGATTTGCTTCAGTAGCTAAAGATTTCAGCTGGACAAAAGCAGGAAAGTTGGCTAACTACTATGCAGGTATCTGTTGCCTCAACCTAAAAAGATATGATGAAGCAATTAAGTATCTCGACAACTTTAGTACCAGCGATCCTATTATCGGAGCATTGAAACTAAGTGCCATAGGTGATGCTTACATGGAGCTTGGAAAAACTGACGATGGAATTAAGTATTACGAAAAGGCGGCTGATTTTTCTAAGAACGAAAGCTATACACCGTACTTCCTCTTCAAAACAGGAATGGCGTATGAAAAATTAAAGAAGAATGAAGAAGCGAAGAAGTGTTACGAAAAAGTTCGTGACCAATATCCAAGAAGCGAAGAGGCACAAAGAATAGAAGCATACATCGCGCGGGTAGGCGGATAACAAAACATTAAAGAGGGAAACAAAATTTCCCTCTTTGTATCTTGTCCCTCTTTGAAGGGGGAAGACAAAATTTTTCTTTAAGAAAAAATTTTGTTGGGGGATGAAAAGATAAACTTACAAGCCCATGTCATCCAAAGACAAGAATCTTTCAAAGCACACCGCCCTTGTTGGTGTTATTACCAACAAGTTGAAGATTGCCATTGTGGTTTCTGAATATAATGAAGCTATCACCATCGCTTTGCGAAAAGGATGTATAGATACCTTGAAGAAATACGGAGTAAAGGAGAAGAACATTTTCGTTGAGTTGGTTCCCGGTGCGTATGAACTTCCTCTTGCGGCAAAATGGATATATGATAAAAAGAAAGCCGATGCGGTTATCGCTTTAGGTTGTGTTATTAAAGGTGATACCGACCACGATATTTATATTAATAATGCAGTCTCGCAGGCATTAATGAATCTTAGTATTCAAACAAAAGCACCTTTTGTGTTCGGAGTTGTTACTCCCAACAATCTTCAACAAGCAAAGGATAGGGCAGGAGGTAAGCACGGCAACAAAGGTGTAGAATGTGCAGTGGCTGCTTTAAAGATGCTTGCGCTGAAAAAGAAGTTAAAAGTGAATGGCTAATCGTTAATTGTAGAGCAACACAGTTAAGTATCTTTGTATTTACGAATAACTATTAACCAATAACGATTAAGCTTCTCAATGAAACTTCACACCATAGATACCGGCTTCTTCAAGTTAGACGGTGGCGCAATGTTTGGAGTAGTTCCTAAAACACTCTGGCAAAAACTTAATCCTCCGGATGAAAAGAATCTCTGCACTTGGGCAATGCGTTGCTTGTTGATTGAAGATGGTAAACAACTTATCCTCATCGATTGCGGATTAGGAAACAAACAAGATGAAAAATTCTTTAGCCATTACGAACCTCACGGTGATGCTTCCTTACAGAATTCAATTCAACAACTCGGCTTTAGCTTCGATGACGTAACAGATGTGATTCTCTCTCATCTACACTTTGACCACTGTGGAGGAGCGATACAAAGAAATGGAGAAGGGAATCTTGTCCCTGCTTTTAAGAACGCCACCTATTGGAGTAACGATAAGCATTGGGAATGGGCAACCAAACCCAACGCAAGAGAGAAAGCATCTTTTTTAAAGGAAAATATTCTCCCTATTCAGGAAAGCGGACAATTGAAGTTTGTGCATGATGGAAGCAATGAAGTAAATCCGAATATTGTTTTAAAGACGGCTTCGGGGCATACAGAGAGTATGTTTATTCCGCACATTAGAATTGGTGATAAAACAATTGTTTACTGTGCCGATTTGTTTCCGAGTATGGCGCATATTCCTTTGCCGTACGTAATGGCGTATGATACACGCCCTTTACTTACATTAGATGAAAAGAAGAAATTTTTAGACGAAGCAATTGCTGGTAACTACTATTTCTTCTTTGAGCACGACCGCACAATTGAGTGTTGTAGTTTGAAACAAACAGAGCGGGGAGTAAGAGAAGATTCAATTTTTAAGTTGAGCGAGTTGTTTTAGTGTGCGCTTCATTTATATTTGCCGTCCATTTTGGCGAGGTAGTTAGGAGATTCGGAGTTTAGTTCTTTCAATTATTATTCAATGGCGAGGTAGCTCAGCTGGTTAGAGCGCAGCACTCATAATGCTGAGGTCGGGGATTCGAGCTCCCCCCTCGCTACAAAGGCGACCTTTGGGTTGCCTTTTTTATTTATGAAACCAG
>JBKJJB010000393.1:0-2550 GCA_046598235.1 Chitinophagales bacterium | reverse complement strand
AAACTAAACTTCGTCCATTAAATTAAACGTCTATTTTCGCCAACGGCTGCATGTTGCTTCATCGTTTCCGCATAAGCGGGAAAGGAAAGTCCGGACAATACAGAGCACCGCATCCCGATAACATCGGGACGTTCTTTAAAAGGAATTGAGATAGTGCCACAGAAAATAACCGCCCTTCGGGGTAAGGGTGAAAATGTGTGGTAAGAGCGCACAGCTTGGTGCAGAGATGTATCAGGAGGGCAAACCTTGCGGATTGTAAGCCCACGTATATCCGTGTTTGAGCGCGGCTCGTGCGATACGGAGGGGTTGGGTGCTACAGGTGGTGAGTAATCATCATCGCAGATAAATGATGAAGGTCCCGAAGAAATTCGGGAAACAGAATCCGGCTTACAGGCATGTAGCTATTTTTTATTGAAGATTGTAGATTGAAAATTAAAGATTGAATACAAAAGCAACCGACACACTTGCATTTTACTATTCACCATTAACCACTAACCATTAACTTTTTATTATGGCAAACATTCTCATCGCTGATGACGAAAAGAGCATCCGCAAAACACTACGCGAAATTCTTGAATACGAAAGCTACAAAGTAGACGAAGCTGTAGATGGTGCGCAGGCATTCGAAATGCTGAGAGATGGGGACTACGATTGCGCCCTGCTCGACATCAAGATGCCCAAGATGGACGGACTTGAAGTGCTTACAAAATTGCAAGGCACCGATTGCGATACGCCTATCATCATGATTTCGGGTCACGGAACTGTGGAGAATGCAGTGGAAGCAACTAAAAAAGGTGCTTTCGACTTTATCAATAAGCCACCTGATTTAAATCGTCTGCTTATCACTGTCCGTAACGCTTTTGAAAAATCAAATCTTGTTACAGAAACGAAAGTACTGAAAAGAAAAGTCAGCAAAACACGCGAGATTATTGGCGACTCGCCTGCTATTCAAAAAATAAAAGAAACTATTGAGCGCGTTGCACCTACCGAAGCAAGAGTACTTATTACGGGCGATAACGGAACAGGGAAAGAATTAGTAGCGCGTTGGATTCATGAAAAAAGTAACCGCGCTAATGGTCCTTTAGTGGAAGTAAACTGCGCAGCTATTCCAACTGAACTGATAGAAAGCGAATTGTTTGGTCATGAAAAAGGTGCTTTCACTTCTGCCATTAAACAACGTATTGGGAAATTTGAGCAAGCAAATGGTGGCACTCTTTTCCTGGATGAAATAGGTGACATGAGTTTATCTGCACAGGCAAAAGTTCTTCGTGCCTTGCAGGAAAGCAGAATTACCAGAGTTGGTGGCGATAAAGATATTTTGGTAGATGTTCGAGTAATTGCCGCATCCAATAAAGATCTGCTCAAACTTACAGAGGAAGAAAAATTCAGAATGGATTTGTATCACAGAGTAGGTGTGATATTAATTCACGTTCCATCGCTCAATGAAAGAACAGATGATGTGCCTCTGCTTGCCGATAAGTTTGTGAAAGAAGTTTGTGAGGATTATGGCATTCCGAAAAAAGTAATCACTCCTAAGGCATTAGAAGAATTAAAAACCATGAATTGGGAAGGAAACATCCGTGAGTTGCGAAACGTGATTGAGCGTTTAGTGATTCTTGCAGATCAAAAAATAACTGAAGTGGAAGTGCGAAGTTTTGTAACTAACACTCAGGCAAAAGATACTCCTACAGATTTGTTCGAACAGTTCGATAAGTTTCAGGATTTTAAAGAACACATTGAAAAATTGTTCATTGAGCATAAACTGAAAAAATTCAGTTGGAATGTTTCTAAAACAGCCGAAGTGCTCGACATTCAGCGAAGCCACTTGTATAACAAGATTGAGAAATACGATCTGCGCAGACAATAGAAAAGTAAGTGGCAAGTGCTAAAAGGCGAGTAGTGAAAAGGCAAAAAGCAAACCACAAAAGGCAATAAAAGCAAACTACCATATAACTTAGAATTTCGGTTTGAAGCAATAAAAATGAAAACAGCGTTGGTTCTTGGTGCCGGTGGATTTATCGGCAGTCATTTAGTTAAGCGTTTAAAACGCGATGGCTTTCATGTTCGGGGTGTTGATTTAAAGCATCCTGAGTTCAGCCAAACGGAAGCGGATGAATTTATAATAGGTGACTTACGCGACCAAAGTTTCTGCAAATCAATTCTCGATAAACCTTTTCATCAGGTATATCAGTTAGCTGCTGACATGGGAGGTGCGGGCTATCTTTTTACAGGTGAACACGATGCAGATGTAATGCACAACTCAGCACAAATTAATTTGAATGTTGCAGCATTGTGCATTGAACAAAAAGTTGACCGCCTGTTTTATTCTTCGTCTGCCTGTATTTATCCCGAATACAATCAGGAAGATACAGACCATCCAAAGTGCAGCGAAGATTCAGTATATCCTGCTCAACCGGATAGTGAATACGGTTGGGAGAAATTATTCAGCGAACGATTGTATTTGAGTTACGCGCGTAATTATGGTTTGAAAGTTCGCATTGCACGCTTTCACAACATCTTCGGACCTGAAGGAACGTGGCAAGGAGGAAA
>JBKJJB010000332.1:0-16595 GCA_046598235.1 Chitinophagales bacterium | reverse complement strand
GGAGTTAACATCGGCTGCCGATACAGTGTACGTTCCAGCAGGTGGTGTAGTAGTTTGGTTGTTTCCCCCGCCACCACTCCAAGTGTAGGTAAAAGGTCCACCACCCGAAGGATTAGCAGTAGCGCTTCCGTTTCTACCAATGCAAATGGCATCTACCACAGTTACCGTCATTACTGGAGCAGCAGGCTCAGTAACAGTAACTACTATTGTTGCTATGCAGAAATTTGCATCGGTAACTATAAGTGTATCGGTGCCTGCTGTCATATTAGTTCTGTCCTCGGTAGTTGCTCCGTCATTCCACATAAAAGTATAAGAACTTGTTCCACCCGATACGGTTATATCAATTGAAGCGTTGCTGGCACCATTGCAC
This sequence comes from Chitinophagales bacterium, assembly GCA_046598235.1. Taxonomy (GTDB): domain Bacteria; phylum Bacteroidota; class Bacteroidia; order Chitinophagales; family LD1; genus Bog-950. The sequence goes on along the minus strand of JBKJJB010000332.1, from coordinate 16,225 downwards.
GTAGCATCAACATGTGTTTCAGCTAAACTCAACTGAGTTGGCTCAGTAATAGTTTCTGAAACAGCCACCGAACATCCGTTGGCATCTGCAATGTTTCCTGCATATGTGCTGTCAGACAATCCAGGAATAGTAGTTATACCGGCAGGTACAGGAAAACCCCCGAAATTATACGGTGCGGTTCCTCCACTTACATCAATAGTCAGCGTACCATCATTGGCTCCAAAGCAAGTTACATTAGTGTGCGAAGTAGTAACAGCTAATGCTGTTGGTTCCGTAATGCAAATTGTAAGAGTAGCTGTACATCCAATGTTATCGTCAGAAGTTACAGTATAACATGCGGCTGTAAGTGATGTTCTGTCTTCGGTAGTAACTCCATCGCTCCATGCATAAGAGTAAGGGCTTGTTCCACCTGCTACTGTTATATCTATTGAACCTGTATTACCACCGTTACATAAAATATTTGTGTGAGTTTCAGCAATGCTTAAAGCAGTTGGTTCAGAAATAGTAATACTCAATGTTGCCGAACAAGAGTTTGCATCCAAACAAGTAGGAATATAAGTTCCGGCAATAAGATTTGTTATGTCTTCGGTAGTCAGACCGCCTCCCCAATTGTAGGTATATGGACCTGTTCCACCAGAAACAGTTATATCAATTGAGCCGGTACTGCCACCATTACATGCCACATCAACATGTGTTTCGGTAATAGTTAACTGAGCAGGTTCAGTAATAGTTTCAGAAACTGCTACGCTGCATGCGTTAGCATCTAATATATTTCCGGCATAGGTACTATCAGGCAAGCCCGGAAGAGTAGTTGTACCAGGCGGTACCGGAAAACCACCAAAGCTATATGGTGGGGTTCCACCACTAATGGTAACAGTAAGTGTTCCGTCATTAGCTCCAAAACAAGTAACATTCGTATGCGAAGTAGTAACTGTTAGTGGAGTAGCGGGTTCGGTTATTACTACGCTATCTCTGCGCTCACAATTATGCGAATCGCTAATGGTAACTTGATATTGCCCACCTGCTAAACCAGTAGGATTGCTGATAGGGGAAACACCATTGTTCCATGTATAAGAATAACCCGGTACACCTCCGTTAGGAGTAACGGTAATAGTTCCGTTTGCAGCACCATTACAAAGAATATTGGTAGAAGTAAGTGTATGCGTAAAAGCAGCGGGCTGATTGATAGTAGCACTTCCAGTAATGGTGCATCCTTTATCGTCTGTAACAGTTACTGTATAGCTTCCTATTCCTAAACTTAAATTGGTTTGTGCCGAAGAAATATTGCTCCAGTAATACAGATAAGGAGGATTTCCTCCGCCTGCATTAGCTGTAGCACTTCCTAAATTTGCCTGATAGCAACTATCATCTATACTTGTAACATTTAATGTTAGTGTGGGTGGACCGGTTATAATTCCTGCGGCATTAGCAGTGCAACCGTTGGCATCGGTTATAACAACAGATATTGCGCCCGGGCTTAAATTATTTATTACAGGATTATTGGTGCCTGGAGGACTCCATGCATAATTATAGGGTGCAGTTCCTCCCGAATTTACCGATGCTATTGCCTGCCCATCATTTGTGTTGGCACACGACATATCATTTGTAGCTATAGTAGCCGACATAGCCGCGCCCGGTTGAGTAATAGTAACAGTAAATGAAAAATTCAAAGCAGGATTTGCATCTGTATAATTGTAGTTATAGGTACCCGAAGCCAAACCGGTTATGGTAAAAATATTTCCTGCGCTTGTCCATCCGGCAACATTGCCTCCAGAACCGCCCGTAACAGTAAGCGTGGCTGTTCCATTACTGCCTCCAAAACAACTTACGTTAGTACTGGTTAAACTTGTAGTAATACCACAAGGAAGCGCACTGATAGTTTCTCTGTATTGAAGAAGAGCAGAACAACCATTGGCATCCTGAAAATCAGCTATCCACATACCGGCAGGCATAGAAAGAGGTACACCTGAAGTTGCCGGAAAGCCCGCCCAATTTACTCCTGAGTAAGGTGGAGTTCCTCCGCTTACTGTAAGAGTTGCTGTTCCGTTACTACCGCATGGTGCATCGGTGTGCGAAGTAGTAGCCGTAAGTGCAGAAGGTTGGCTGATTGTATATTGAGCGGTAGAAGTACATACTCCATCTGTTACGGTAAGTGTATAAGTTCCCGCACCTGCACCTACCAAATTAGATTGTGTAGTACTGTTATTCCAGTTGTACATGTATCCGCCATATCCTGCCGATGGACCAAACCCGCCCGAAGGAACTACAGAAATATTCCCATTCGAGCCACCATTACAGAGCGGAGAAGTAATAGTAGGTGCCAATGCTATAGGAGGGTTAATCGTAATAGTATGAGTATAGGTATTGGTACATCCACTTATATCTGTAATAACAAGTGTAACATTATACGTTCCGGTGCCAGCGTATGTGTGAATAGGATTCTGCAATGAAGAAGTTCCTCCATCACCAAAAGTCCATGCCCATGATTGTATTGAGCCTAAACTGCTGGTAGAAATATCGTTGAATTGCATATTGGTATTACAACTTTGATAGTTGGTGCCCGCCACCCAACTCGAAGTATTTAAAACACATACCTGCTGGTCATTAGTTCCCCCACCTGTAGCTCCACTCCATCCCCAATTTACAACAGGGTTGCCTCCAAAATATCCATTAACTATGTTAGGAATTACTAATTGCTGGCGGAGAACTCCATTAAAATAAACCGATAATGTTCCTGTATTTACATCCCATACAATACGTACTGCGTACCATTGGCAATTATCAATGTTGCCCGAGTTAGTGAGTGCGGGCACCGGACTTGCCAAGTTATGATTATAAGCACCTCCTGATTCAATACCTATATGATCATAAGACGGATCACCGGCATTCCCGTTTTCCCAAGTATCAAACTCAACGCCTATCGAAAAAGGTTGGTTATTACCTCCATATCCTAATCCTTCTCCCGGGTTTCCTAAACCGTTCGGATTAGAAGTAAGTACAAACACAATACCATCTGCTGCATCACTTCCATTATTGCATCCTAAAAAAACATTAAAGGTGAAATCGAATGAATTATTTAAGTTGATGGTTTGGTTTTGGAAAATAGCACCTGCCTGATTTTCGGCATCCGGAGTAAGCCGGTAGCAATTGCACCCGCCAAGTGAAGTAGCATTGCCAAGTATGGTATAGTTTTGAGAGAATGCTTTTGATATAAAAAACAAAAGCAATAATGTAGAGTAGAATTTTCTCATGAATAATTTTTGCATATTAGTAATAGAGGTGTAAGATAAGATTTTAGATAAAAGTGAAATTCCCGTCAAATACAGACAGGAATTTCATTAAAAACGTTGTTCGTATCCAAAGAATTATCGGGCTATACTTACACTTCTTTTCTCGCGTATAACGGTGACTTTTACTTGTCCCGGGTAAGTCATTTCCTTTTCAATTTTTTGTGAAATGGCAAATGAAAGTTCTTCGCTCTTTTTGTCATCCATTTTATCGGCTTCTACAATTACACGAAGTTCTCTTCCGGCCTGAATGGCATAAGCTTTATCTACTCCATCAAATGCTTGAGCAAGTGCCTCAAGTTCTTTGATACGTTGTAGATAACCCTCCATAATTTCTCTGCGCGCGCCTGGTCTTGCACCCGAAATAGCATCACACGCCTGAATGATAGGAGAGATAACATATTTCATTTCCATTTCATCGTGGTGAGCACCAACAGCATTTACAATGGCAGCATGTTCGCCATATTTCTCACACAATTTTGCTCCAAGCAATGCGTGAGATAATTCACTTTCTTCATCAGGCACTTTCCCAATATCATGAAGTAATCCTGCTCGCTTTGCCAACTTAGGATTCAAACCTAATTCTGCTGCCATTGTTGCGCAAAGATTAGCTACTTCACGGCTGTGCTGTAAAAGGTTTTGACCATAAGAAGAGCGGAAACGCATTCTTCCTACATAACGAGTCAGTTCCTGATGTAATCCCTGAATACCCATATCAATCACGGTTCTTTCACCAATTTCAAGGATATGTTCTTCCAGTTGCTTTTTTGTTTTTACTACAACCTCTTCAATTCTGGCGGGGTGAATTCTGCCATCGGCAACAAGACGCTGAAGAGATAATCTGGCAATCTCTCTTCTTATCGGATCATAACCCGAAATAATAATAGCTTCAGGAGTATCATCCACTACAAACTCGCAACCGGTAGCAGATTCAAGGGCACGTATATTTCTTCCTTCGCGTCCTATTATCTGACCTTTCTGTTCATCGCTATCTAGATTGAAAACGGAAACAGTATTTTCAATTGCATTCTCCGCTGCTGTTCGCTGAATGGTTTGAATGATAATTTTCTTTGCCTCTTTGTTTGCTTTGCTTTTTGCTTCGTCAATCAACGCCTTAGTAAGCGTTAGTGCTTCGCTCTCCGCTTCCTTGGTCATGTTGTCTACCAACTCTTGTTTGGCAGCTTCTTTGGTAAGTCCGCTTATCTGTTCGAGTTTACTTACAAATATTTCGTGACTCTTTTTTAATTGCTCGTTCTTGGTATTTACGAGTTCCAGTTGCTTATTCAAGTTCTCTTTTAAACTACCTATTTCGTTTTCTTTCTTCGAAATTTCAGCAGTGCGTTGCGAAACTTCAGTTTGCAATCCTTTCAGTTGCGCTTCTTTCTCTACCGTTTTTTTGTTTCGTTCGGCTACTTCGGCTTCGTGTTTACTTTTCAGTTGAATGAAATGTTCTTTCGCTTGAAGTTCTTTATCCTTCTTTACGTTATCGGCATTGCGTTTTGCATCGGCCATGAGTTTATCGGCAGTAGCTTGGGCTTCGGTAAGTTTTTTCGAAACTTCCTCTGCAGCTTTCTTCTCTATATCCACGTTGCTTTTCTGGGTTATAGAGCGACCTACGAGTAAACCCACAATCGCAGCAATTACAGCGATACCGGCTGCAATGACTATGATGATTGTGTTATCCATGTGGGATGTTTATTTATGATGAAAAAATAGTTGACAGTTGACGGTTGGCAGTTGACAGTAAATGAAAAATACTTTCTCAATTACCTGCAACAGCGAACAAAAAAGCAAATACAGTGAGGGGAGTAAAAGGGAAGATTTATTTAGACACGTCCGAAAGGACTTCTTCTAATTGGTTAATCTTTTCTTCCAGTAAACGGTTATCGTTTTGCGTTGTTTCTTGAAAATTTACATATTCAACAGCAAAGTTCAAGAGGCACATAGCGATGTAGTCCTGCTTGTCTTTACCATCATACAGTTTCTGGTATTCTTTTATCTTCTCGTTTACCAGCTTTACTGCATTTTGTAATTTTCCTTCATCACTCTTCGTTACCTTTAACGGATAGAGTCGCTCCGCAATCAAAACATTGATGTTAACCGTTTCATTTTTCCCACCCATCTTTAATCATTCAGCATCATTATACAATGGTCTATCTCCTTAATGTATTCGTTAATCTTTCTTTTCAGTTCCGAAACATCGGCACTCCCTGAATCTTGAGAACCTATATTCCGCGCTAACTTAATTATTTTAATCTGATTGTTTAATTCGGCAGTTTTCTTCGATTCGCCCTCCACAAATTGCTTCATGTTCTTTAATTCTTTCTCCAGCGCTTCATTTTTAGACAGCAGTTTATGGTTCTGTTCAACCAGATGAAGAACTTTCTTGCGGATTTCAGTAATTTTTAAAGTTAAATCTTTGCTCATGGCTTATGATTTTATGCTTTGCAGCGATTACACTGATAACAGCCGATGATTACACCGATTTTCAGGAATTTATGACTTTCTTATAACGGCACCCAATTCCGATTCATATTTATTCATCAACCGGCTCATTACCTTTTCTATTTCCTGATCTGTCAGCGTTTTTTCAGAATGTTGAAAAACAAAACTCACCGCATAACTCTTTTTGCCTTTCTCAATTTTATCGCCTTTGTAAACATCAAACAGAGAAATTTCCTGTAGCAACTTCTTGGATTCTGATACCGCAATTTTTTCAATTGCCCCAAATTGCAAATCCTCATTTACCAGCATTGCCAGGTCGCGCTTTACAGATGGGAATTTAGGCAACTCGGAAAAAGCAACTTTGTTAAACTGCGATTTATCTAACAGGTAGCTCCAGTTCAAATCGGCAAAGAACACCTCATTCTTAATATCAAATTTCGAAAGCGCTTGTTTTGAAATACTTCCAAGCCTAGCAACTTCAACTCCGCCCTTGTTGGTGTTGTCACCAACAATCCGTAACACTAAACTAAAAGTAAAAGGATTGTTCTCTACCACCTCCGACTCAAATTCGTTATGCCCCAAACGATGAAGAATATTCATCACAAAACTTTTCAGATGATAAAAATTGTAAGCAGTTCCTTTTTGAAGCCAATTATCTTCTGCTGATTTTCCTGTGAGGAGAATTTGCAAATGTTGACTTTCAAGATATTTGCTGTCTATCTTATTATAAGTTCGTCCGAATTCATACAATCGCAAATCAGTTGCTTTTCGATTTTGGTTATAAGCAATCACTTCTAAACCGGAATACAGCATAGAAGTGCGAAGCGAATCCAATTCAGCAGTCTGACTATTTTGCAATTTCACTTGCTGTTGCTTGAGCGATTCATCTTCTTCAAAGTTCGATTGGGTAACAGAGTTTGTCCAAATCTCATTAAAGCCTGCACCAGACAGCATATTAGCAACTAAATTTTCAATCTTATGCGCATCTACTTTCGGGCTGAATGATAAACTCGATTTTAAAGTCTTTGGAAGAGTGAAGCTGTTGTAGCCAAGAATGCGAATAACTTCTTCTACTATATCTGCTTCGCGCTTTACATCGGTTTTGAAAGCAGGAACAAGTAGTTGCAATGTATCGCCTTCTTCTTGTTCAATCTTTATTTCAAGATGCTGTAGGATTTCTTTAATAGTTTTCTTTTCTATTTCAAAACCTGCGAGCTTTAGAATTCTTTCATACGAAACTGTAAATCTCCATCCTTCAATTAGAGTTGGGTAGATGTCAACGATTTCAGAAGAAATATTTCCTCCACATACTTCGGTAATGAGAAGCGCAGCGCGTTTCAATGCTTCAACTGTAATATTCGGGTCCGTTCCCTTTTCGAAATGAGTAGCAGCATCCGTACGCAGATTATGACGCGCAGCAGTTTTTCTAATTCCGGTGGATGAAAAATAAGCACTTTCTAAAAAAATACTTTTTGTAGAAGAAGTAACTCCGCTTTCTGCCCCACCAAATACTCCCGCGATACACATTCCGCCTTCAACGTCACAAATCATTAAATCATCGGCACTTAATTTTATCTCGTTCCCATCTAAGGTCTTGAATCTTGTGTCTTGTGTCTCGTGTCTTATTACAACTTTTCCTCCTCTTATTTTATCAGCATCAAAAGCATGAAGCGGTTGACCATATTCATGCAACACATAATTGGTAAGATCAACTACATTATTGATTGAACGAACTCCAATTGCCTTTAATTTATTCTTCAGCCAATCTGGAGAATCTTTAACAGTGATGTTTGAAATGGTAACTCCTGAGTAACGCGGACAAGCATCAAAGTCTTTTACCTCAACCTCAACTTTTAGCTTTTGACTTTCAACTTTGAACTTAGAGTTATCCGGCTTTGTGAAATCTACTTTTGCTTTGTAAGCAACATTTAAAGCAGCAGCTACATCACGGGCAACACCAATGTGCGAATTGGCATCTCCCCTATTCGGAGTTAATCCTATTTCAAGAACAAAATCTTTTTCTACTTTAAAATAATCGGCTGCCTTAGTTCCAACTTTTACATCTCCGTTCAATACTATGATTCCTGCATGGTTATCGGTCAAACCAATCTCATCTTCCGCACAAATCATTCCGTAACTTTCAATACCGCGAATCTTTGCTTTTTTGATAGGCAACTTTTCTCCTCCTGCCGGATACAAGGTTGAACCAACCATAGCTACTACTACTTTCTGTCCTGCTGCTACATTCGGAGCACCACAAACAATTTGCAATAGTTCGCCACTTCCTACATCTACTTTGGTAACAGAAAGCTTATCGGCATCGGGATGTTTGGCACATTCTTTTACTTCTCCAATCACAACTCCTTCCAATCCGCCTTCAATAGTTTCGAAAGAAGTGATGTCTTCTACTTCCAAGCCGACAGCTGTTAGCACTTCTCCTAAATCTTTAGGAGTAAGATTAAAGTCAACATAATTCTTCAGCCAGTTATAGGAAATCTTCATACAAAGGCAAATATAAATTTAGTGGCGAGTAGTAACGATTGATGTTACTCCACATCAATCTCTCTACCCTGATAAACAATTTTTGAATTTTGATACTCATGCACGTAAGCAAGTATATGCATGTTCTCGGGTTTCCATTTTGCAGCCAAAGTAGTTTTATAAACTTTTCTTACCACCCTTCCTGCATCTCGGGGTTGTGTAATTTGGTCGCCTGATATTGCCGACACAAAAGCCCGCTGCACATCATTATGCGTATAAAAAGTATCAATCACTGAGCCATTCAACTGAGCAGATATTATATTGCTTTCGGTTAAAAGTAAAGTGAGCTTGTTTTCTTCTGCCACATTTTGTGTGTAATGTAACTCAGCAACAATGGTTAGTTCACGAGTAGTGGTGTTATAGGTTTTGTCTAAGAATAGATTAACTGGAGTGGTAAGTGCAAGTTCTGAAGTTACATGACCGCTCCATGCGTTTCGGTCAAAGAGAACGCTTGTGCTGTTATAAAGAATTCTGTCAATACCTGCCACCGGCTCAAAACCTCTTTGCCCTAAATCGTCAAACAGAATCTGAGCATTATCATTATTGAAAGTATCGGCACTGAATGCGTACGGATAGCCCAATGAATTTTGCGGATGAAAACTTACTGATACTACGCGATTAGGATTAGCAGCCTTTATAGTAGCAATTGCCTGATGCCCCTGCGGACAGTTCGGACATTTAACTCCTGTAAATTCTTCTAGCACCACATTCTTCAATTCAGGAATAGCTACCGGTGACTCTACATAAGTTGTATCCGAAACTGAATTCTGATTATTCTTTAAATTAATATTCGGTCCTACTTCCTTACATCCCTGTACAAATACAAGCAGAAGTGAAAAGTGAAAAGTGAAAAGTGAAAAGTGTTTCATTGCAGTTACTTCGTAATTTGTAATTCGTAATTTGTAATTTTTTTAGAACGTTGAGTTCACTCCAATCTTCACACCGCTAAATGCCGGTTCCAAACGGCAAACCCCACCCGTGCAAACAATTCCTTCTACCTGTTTTACATAACTTAAAGTAAATCGGTTTGCTCCTATTGTATATCCTGCAAAAATGGAATAGTAATGATTGGCATTCGCATTGATGTCCGGATTCGGGTCAAAGTTCCACATATCTGAAACAGCAAACGAAAAGTGAGGAGCGAAATTGTATTCGAGCAAAGCATATATCCATTGTCCATAATCTTTCAATACATGCTGATATTGCACTTCCATACGCAATGAATGCTTCTTATTTATTTTGTAGGTAAACTCTGCAAAAGGCGTATAAGCATCTACTTCGTGGTCGCCTTCTTTGCGGTAGAGAAACTTGTTGTAGCGCGCATACATAAAACCTACTTCAACTTCAATGTTCCTGGTGGGTTTAAACATTCCAGCAATGTATGCTTCACCAAAAAATGCAGTGTCGGAAGGGTTATATTTCTTCAACAGAAAGTCGCGGATGTAAGAACCCTGCAAAGTGAAAGTCATTTTGCGGTTAGGCGAATAAGTTACTTCTGCACCAAAAGCCAACTCACGGTTTTCTAGCGAAGGAGCAAAATAGCGCGCAGGCAAACGAAGCGAGTTTTGTTTTGAAACAGGAGGAAGAAAATTCAACAAGCCATCAAACAAGGCTTCGGTAGCATTAGGCGAAGTGTGCAGGTAAAAATTTTCTGTGCGCTTAAATTGCAAAGTTATTCCAATACCCGGCTTCGAATAATTAAGCGAAGTGAAAACACAATTGCCCGTAGAGTTTATCAGTGAGTCTTTTGCATCATGTATCTGATCTTTCTTAATTGCTTCGGTGGTTTTGTAGGCTCCTTCTACATACCAACTAAAGCTGCCCATAGTTAAAGTGTTGTAGAGGGTAAAAGCATACGTATTATATTTTGGAATAAATCTTCCGAGCGTATCGTAGCTTTCAATGGTAGATACCACCTGATTGATACTTCCTTGATCCATACTTCGATTAATCACTCCCACTCCCGGCTGATAAGTTGCCTTACCATTCTTGGCGGCAAAATTTCCATCGGCATTAAAACCGAGTATGAGCGGTTTCTGAAAACTGAATTTCAACTTCTGCGCTCCTGCAAATGCTTTCAGTTTTATTTTCCCTTTAATATCATATTGCAAACGCGCGCCTAAAAGCGGGTTATCGATTCCTAGTGCGCGCTCTTCGAACGAACGATAAATAATTCCGCTTCCTATTTGGTCATATATATAGCCCACAGTAATGGTTAGGTCTTTCACCTTCTTCTTGATAAAGAAATTACCCACACCCACACCCGTGTATGGCGAAGTAGGAACGCGCAGAATAGAGTTGTAGAAAAAATCTATGCGCACGCCTGTTTCCAGTTCAAACTTTTCATTGGTGTATTTAAGCTCGAGCCAGTTATCGGTACCTACTTTGTAATTATCGTAGTGCGGCAGATTGTATGCCCCTATCTTTTCATCGCGGATAAAAAAGTTAGTGTTGTTTTGAAACGAGCCTGAGAAGTAGCCCCATTGGCTATAGCCATCAGCGCAGAGCAAAAACAAAATAATAGTTAATAGTGGGTTTGCTTTTTTCATGTAACTATTGTAATGAACAGGCGTAAATTTAGACGAATAAGTATTATTCAAAAATCGTTTTAGTTTTGAATGAATCTTTGGCACGTGCCTTGTCACAAACCGTTCAACTAAATTGCCAGACATGAAAAAAATATTTTTCGCCTTAGTCCTTCTTACTTCCACTTTCCTTACACAGGCGCAAGATGAGAAGAAAGGAATTGAAAAAATTCTCGGAGAGAAGACGCTGCCCTCCGTTACACTTTCAGATATGAACGGCAAGCAGGTAAACATTGCCGACTACGGCAAAAGCGGAAAAATTACGGTGGTAAGTTTTTGGGCTACCTGGTGTGTGCCTTGCAAAAAAGAGTTGACTAACATGGCTGACTTGTATGATGAGTGGAAGCAAAAATATAACATGCGGTTAGTGGCAGTTTCTATAGATGACTCGCGCAACAGCACTAAAGTAAAACCCATTGTAGACGGACAACGCTGGACGTACGATGTACTGTTAGATGTTAATCAGGATTTAAAACGCCAACTCAACATTCAAAGTGTGCCCTTTACCATGTTAGTAAACGCCAGCGGCAAAATTGTTTACACCCACTCGGGTTATGTAGATGGCGATGAATATATTTTAGAGGAAGAGTTGCAGAAGTTGGTGAAACACTAGAAGCTACTTAGATAATGTAGAATATTGAAATTCCACAGAATGTCGCGCTCGGCACTCCTGAAAAAAACAAAACCCCGTACGGATATTACGGGGTTTTGTTTTTTTAATAAAAAGAACTCTTACTTATTCGGCTGCGGTGTGGTGCGCAGATAAGGCTTAATGCGCGTATGTCCTTTCGGAAACTTTGCAGGAATATCTTCATCCTTAATAGCCGGAGCAATCACTACATCTTCTCCATCTGCCCAATTAGCAGGCGTTGCTACCGAATAATTAGCCGTAAGTTGAAGACTATCAATTACGCGAAGCAATTCATAAAAGTTTCTTCCAGTTGAAGCAGGATAAGTAAGAATAAGTTTAACCTTCTTATCAGGTCCTACAATAAACACCGAGCGAACCGTAAAAGTTTCGTTCGCATTCGGGTGAATCATATCGTATAGGTTTGCCACTTTCTTTTCAGGGTCAGCGATAATCGGAAAGTTAACCGAGCAGCCCTGCGTTTCGTTAATGTCCTTTATCCATTCGTGATGCGAAGGAAGCGGGTCAACACTCAAAGCGAGCATTTTTACATTGCGTTTGTCGAACTCTGCTTTCAGTTTCGAAGCGGTTCCTAATTCTGTTGTGCAAACCGGTGTAAAATCGGCAGGGTGAGAGAAAAGGATTCCCCATCCGTTACCGAGGTATTCATGAAAACTGATTTTGCCGTCAGTTGTTTCGGCTGTAAAGTCGGGAGCTATGTCCCCTAATCTTAAAGATGCCATTGTTATTTGTTTTTATTGGTTAGTGAATTAGTTACTCAATTAAATAGTCCAGTTAGTCGGTTGAACAAAAGTTTCCGGCACATGAATGCCGCACTCTTTGTCCACGTTGTTCTCCCACCACCACCTTCCCGACCGTGCATCATCTCCGTTTCTCACTGCGCGAGTGCAAGGCGCACATCCTATACTAGAAAATCCTTTATCAAACAACTCGTTGTAAGGAATATTCTCATTTACTATCAGCGACTTAATCTCATCCAGCGTCCAGTAAAACAGCGGATACACTTTTATCATCTGCCGCGCATTATCCCATTCCACCTGTTTCATATCAGCGCGTTGCTCTGAATGCTCTGCTCTTACTCCCGAAATCCAAATCTTCTGTCCTTGCAGTGCGCGGGTCAGCGGCTCTACTTTGCGAATGTAGCAACACTCCTTTCTGTTCTCTACTGAATCGTAAAAACTGTTCGGACCTTTTTCGTTCAGCATTTTTTGCACCGAAGGAGCCATCGGATAATAAGTTTCAATATTCACTCCGTATTTATCATTTGTTGCCCGCCAAACATTATAGGTTTCCTGAAATTGTCTGCCGGTATCAATCGTAAATACTTTAATAGGAATTTTATTCTTGAAAATAAAATGCGTGATAACCTGACCTTCCAAACCAAAGGCGGTGGAATAAGTAGCCTCGTTGGGAAACTGCTCGCTTATCCAGCGCAGTGAATCTACAGCCGTCATTGATTTTACAATGCTGCTTACTTCTTCCAGTCTGCTTTTCAAATCGCTCATGCTATCAATTATAATAAAAAAGGTCTTCCCTGTTTTGCGGAAAGACCTTTTTAAAGTTTACGTTTATTATCTGAGTTCACTCAAAACGCTTTCCTGATGCTATATCGTTAGCACAACACATCATACAGCAGCAACAAGCATTCATTTGAGTTTGGTTGAACATTTCGTTTTTTCGTTGCGCAAATATAACTGCAAATCCATGAAAGCGCAAGCCCCCGATTCAAAAAACCCCTTGTTCCCTGTTTTTTTAAAAGCAGAAGAGATGAATATTCTGCTCGTAGGTGCGGGTCCCGTGGGCTTTGAAAAGGCAAGCGGCTTACTAAAGAACAGCCCTAATACTGCATTGAGGATAATAGCCGAACAGATAAGCCCCGAAGTAGCAGAACTGAAAAATCTGTTTCCTCAAATTAATATACAGCAAAAGGCGTTTGAAGAGAATGACCTGATAAACACTCAAGTGCTGATTTTAGCCATTAATAACAAAGAACTGAGTAAACAGATAAGAGAACAAGCGCACGAAAGAAACATTCTGGTAAACGTTGCCGACACTCCCGACCTCTGCGATTTCTACCTAAGCTCAGTAGTACAAAAAGGAAATCTAAAGATTGCAGTTTCTACCAACGGCAAATCGCCCACTGTTGCAAAGCGCATCCGTGAACTGCTCGAAGATGTAGTGCCGGAAGAAATAGATGAACTGCTGGAGAATATTCACAGCATTCGAAATTCGATTAAAGGAAACTTTGCAGATAAAGTAAAGAAGCTAAATGAATTGACTGCTTCTCTCAAAAATGAGCAAGGCGATGATAACTTGAAGAAATAAACTTTTATCTATATCATTGCGCAGCTAATGAAAAACGGTTTTATATCTATTGTTTATCAAACCAGTAACACTTCCAAGTGTTGTTGTTCGTGCTGTTGCTGTGATTAAACAGGCAGCAAATTCGATTTTCCTTGTATTTATTTTTCGGATTTGTAACGCTTAAAAAGAATATGCGTAGTAGAGTATTTATATAATGAATAATAATAAAAATAATGGCTGTTCCTCCCCTCTCCTTCGGAGAGGGGTTGGGGGTGAGGCTGGCAAAGTTTACTTCATCGGTGCAGGACCGGGCGACCCCGAATTGCTTACCCTGAAAGGTTTGCGCCTTTTAAAGGAAGCGGATGTTATTCTTCACGACAGATTGGTTTCTGAAGAAATTCTCACTTACGCTAAACCCGAAGCTGAAATCCTTCTTACCGGAAAACAGAAAGGAGGAGCCAAATGCACTCCTCAAAATCAAATCAATAGCTTGATTGTTGATTTTGCATTACAGGGAAAAACAGTTGCCCGCTTAAAAGGAGGCGATGTTTCTTTCTTCTCCAATATATTGGATGAACTGGAAGCAGTAACAACTAACCAAATAGAATTTGAAATTGTACCAGGTGTAACGGCTGCTTCAGGTTGTGCTGCTTATGCGGGCATTCCGCTCACAGCCAGAGGATACAGCACTTCTGTAAAATTTGTCACGCTTCATCAAACCGAAATGCTCGATGCGAATGATTGGAAAGCATTGACAGGAAAGAACGATACCATTATCTTCTACATGTCGGCTTCTAATACCATTCATGTCGCAGAGCAGCTTTTGAATCATGGAGCAGATGGAGATACTCCCGTGGCTGTTATTGAACAGGGCTGCACTCCGTTTCAAAAAGAATATTTCACCAACTTAAAATCGGCAGGCAGCAATTTTAAAAATGTTGTATTCCATTCGCCCGCTACTATTATTGTGGGCAGAGTTGTGAGTTTGGCAGAAAAATTCAAGTGGGTTAACGCAACCGAGAAAGGAATTTATTTTAAAGAATTAAACGCAGTAGAATAAAACAGAAGATGCTCAACAAGCAGCAAATAGAAAAACTTCAATCTTTCATTGCGCAATTCTCGAAAGAGGAATTGCTTTGGCTGAGTGGTTATCTCATTGGCAAAGCAGAAGAGGAAGAAGGAGGTGCCGCTCCTGTGGGGACTGCTGTAGTAGGCAAAATTACAATTGCCTACGGTACCGAAACAGGAAACTCAAAGAAGATAGCTAATCAATTAGCTGCCCGCGCCAAGCAGATGAAGATAAACCCGAAGGTGGTTAGCATGGAGCAATACAAGCTGACTGATTTGGAGAAGGAAGAATATTTCTTCACCATCGTGAGTACGCATGGCGATGGAGAGCCGCCTGCTGCTGCCAAAAAATTCTACGAGCATATTCATGCAAACAACAACAACTTACCGAAACTAAAATATAGTGTACTTGCCTTAGGCGATACAGCCTATCCCCTCTTTTGTAAAACAGGTGCAGATGTAGATGAGCGTTTTCAGAAATTAGGC
The DNA here is from genome assembly GCA_046598235.1 of Chitinophagales bacterium. Lineage (GTDB taxonomy): Bacteria > Bacteroidota > Bacteroidia > Chitinophagales > LD1 > Bog-950. The sequence continues at coordinate 860 of JBKJJB010000332.1, read as the reverse complement.
GGCACACGTCTTGTTGACCGCAGAGATTGCGATGTAGATTTTGAACCTGAAGCAAATGTGTGGATAGATGAGGTATTGAAGAAACTTTCTACTTCATCTTCTTCTAACGGAACAGCAGCAAAGATTGCAGATAAGAAAAAACCTTCCGGTCGTATTGTTTACAAAGGAAAAATTTCTACCAACGTTAATCTGAACGACAGAGGTTCGAATAAAGAAACCTATCACATTGAAATAACTCCTGAATCGGAAGTGCATTATGCACCGGGTGATTCTATTGGCATTGTGCCTACCAACTACGAAACAGATGTGCAGGCGGTGTTGAAGCAACTGAAAACCATCGGCAGTGATTTCGTGACTTATAAAGGTGAGCGCTATACATTTTATCAGTTGCTGAAAACCAAACTGAGTATCCTCCAGTTGCCTGCACGAATTTTAATGAAATATGCTGCGTTGGAAAAAATTCCGGTGGAGATAAAAGGCATTTACGACTTGGCAGACTTGCTTTATACGTTCCCTCCAAAAATATTGAAGGGCAATTGGCAAGCGCTGATAGATGTTTTAGATGCAACCACTCCGCGTTTGTATTCAGTGGCTTCTTCCAATGCCGCGCACAACGAAGAAGTTCATTTAACCGTTGCGCGTTCATCCTTTTACAAAAACGGAGAGAAACGTTATGGTTTAGCATCTAACTATCTTTCTCAATTGCCGAAAGGAACTGATATTACTTTCTACGTGCAGAAGAATAATGCTTTCCATCTTCCTGCCGATGATAAAGACATTATCATGGTTGGTCCGGGAACAGGTATTGCACCGTTCCGTGCGTTTGTTGCCGAGCGCGATGCTCGTGGTGCGGAGGGACG